>NZ_JBFRVX010000077.1:0-8718 GCF_041475345.1 Vibrio sp. 10N.222.48.A3
AGATTCCCTATCACGCTCGTGCCTCGCTGTCGGGAGTGACGATTTCAAAGCATAAAAAAACGGAGACCGAAGTCTCCGTTTTCTAAAGCTTATGTATGACTTTCTCTGTTACGAGAAAGGGGGATGATTACATCATGCCGCCCATGCCCCCCATACCGCCCATGCCACCCATATCAGGCATTGCAGGGCCAGAATCTTGTGGCTTATCAGTGATCATCGCTTCTGTTGTGATCATAAGACCAGCAACGGATGCTGCGAACTGAAGTGCAGAACGAGTTACCTTAGTTGGATCTAGGATACCCATTGTAATCATGTCGCCGTATTCGCCAGTAGCCGCGTTGTAACCGTAGTTACCTTCGCCAGCACGAACATTGTTAGCAACAACAGACTCTTCATCACCTGCGTTCTTAGTGATTTGACGAATAGGCGCTTCCATTGCACGTAGTGCAACACGGATACCTACGTTTTGCTCTTCGTTGTCGCCTTCAAGGCCAGCAACTTTAGATGCAGCGCGGATAAGTGCAACACCACCACCAGCAACCACACCTTCTTCAACAGCAGCGCGAGTTGCGTGAAGTGCATCTTCTACGCGGTCTTTCTTCTCTTTCATCTCAACTTCAGTTGCAGCGCCTACTTTGATTACTGCAACACCGCCAGCTAGCTTAGCTACGCGCTCTTGAAGTTTTTCTTTATCGTAGTCAGACGTTGCATCTTCGATTTGTTGACGAATTTGAGAAACGCGACCTTTGATCATCACTTCATCGCCCGCACCATCAATGATAGTTGAGTTTTCTTTGGTGATAGTAATGCGCTTAGCTTGACCTAGGTCTTCTAGCGTTACTTTTTCAAGGTCTAGGCCAATCTCTTCAGAGATAACCGTGCCGCCCGTTAGGATTGCGATGTCTTGCAGCATAGATTTACGACGGTCGCCGAAACCAGGTGCTTTAACTGCAGCCACTTTAACGATGCCGCGCATGTTGTTCACAACAAGAGTTGCTAGTGCTTCGCCTTCTACATCTTCAGCGATGATAAGAAGTGGACGAGATGCCTTAGCAACTGCTTCTAGAGTCGGAAGAAGTTCACGGATGTTCGACACTTTCTTGTCGATTAGAAGAATGAATGGGCTTTCAAGATCAACAGAACCGGCTTCTTGGTTGTTGATGAAGTAAGGAGATAGGTAACCGCGGTCGAACTGCATACCTTCAACTACGTCTAGCTCGTCTTGCAGAGCCTGACCTTCTTCAACCGTGATAACGCCATCACGACCTACTTTTTCCATCGCTTCAGCAATGATGTTACCCACTGTCGAATCAGAGTTCGCAGAGATAGTACCTACTTGCGCGATAGCTTTCGTGTCTGAACAAGGAACAGAAAGGTTCTTCAGCTCTTCAACAGCTGCGATAACCGCTTTGTCGATGCCGCGCTTAAGATCCATTGGGTTCATGCCAGCAGCAACGGCTTTTAGGCCTTCAGCAATAATAGACTGAGCCAATACTGTTGCTGTCGTTGTTCCATCGCCCGCCGCGTCATTCGCTTGCGAAGCCACTTCTTTAACCATTTGTGCGCCCATGTTTTGGAACTTGTCTTCAAGTTCGATTTCACGTGCAACTGAAACACCATCTTTCGTGATCGTTGGTGCGCCAAATGATTTGTCTAGAACAACGTTACGGCCTTTAGGACCTAGCGTTACTTTTACTGCGTCAGCCAGAACGTTTACACCTTCTAGCATTTTAATACGTGCGTCGTTACCAAATTTAACGTCTTTAGCAGCCATCTTAATTTCCTTTAAAATTCTTTATTCAGTCAGTTCAGTTTGATGGGTCGGATTACTCAACGATCGCCATGATGTCGTTTTCAGACATGATCAGAACTTCTTTGCCGTCGATCTTTTCAGTTTTAGTGCCGTAGCCTTCAGAGAAGATAACGGTATCGCCAACTTTAACGTCCAATGGTTGTACTGAACCATTTTCTAGAATGCGGCCTTTACCAACAGCTAGAATAGTACCGCGCGTTGATTTTTCAGCGGCAGAACCTGTTAGAACGATGCCACCAGCAGATTTAGATTCAACTTCTTGGCGCTCAACGATAACTCGGTCGTGTAGAGGACGGATATTCATCGGTCGTATCTCCTGATAATTTCCATTTAATATGATAGTTGCCACGATTGGCATGGGGTTAAAGAGTATGTTGGGGCGATGTGGAAGAACCCAAGGGGGGAAAGAAAAAATTGTGATCGAAAGAGCAGATTCTCACCCCTCATCTTTCCTTGCTTTTCGTTTACTCGTATCCCACATCTGTTTATCCTACGGTTTTAGTTCCAACGGCGTTTTACATGCAAGATAAGCATGGGCTTCTCACGGCCCCGATAGCACAGACTCTACGCACCATGACCATACCGACTATCTTCGGCATGGTGGCGATCTTGATGTTTAACCTTGTCGATACTTTCTTTATCTCATTGCTCGGCACACAAGCACTCGCAGCGGTGAGCTTTACCTTCCCAGTCACCTTCGCCATAAACTGCATTACCATGGGCATAGGCATTGGCTTGTCGACATGTATTGGAAGATTACTTGGCCAAGGTTGCGCGCAAAATGCAGCTCGCTTTACTTGTCACGGTTTATTACTTGCGGTGCTTCTTGTTGGTTTTGCATCAACTCTGGGGCTTGTAACACTTGAACCCATGTTTGCCTTATTGGGGGCAGAACCCGAGTTACTGCCACTGATATCCGAGTACATGTCGGTTTGGTATTTAGCGATACCGCTGCTTGTTATTCCTATGGCAGGCAACAGCGCAATACGAGCCAGTGGCGACACCAAAACACCCGCCAAGATTATGATGCTGGCCGGCCTTATTAACGGCATTCTCGACCCGCTGCTGATCTTCGGTTACGGTCCTTTCCCAGAGCTAGGGATTCAGGGCGCAGCCATTGCCAGTGGCTTCAGTTGGTTTGGTGCGTTATGTGGTTCACTGTATGTGTTATCCATACGAGCAAAACTGCTTGCTCCGCCCAAACTAAAAAGCATCATCGATGACTGGAAACAGATCTTAACCATCGGCACACCCGCTGCTCTTTCTAATGCTCTGAACCCACTTGCTGGCGCCATAATCATGATGATGTTAGCCAAACAAGGAACAGAAGCAGTGGCAGCTTACGGAGCTGCCCAGCGTATTGAATCAATTTTGATCATCGTGTTGATGTCTTTAACTTCTGCCCTCACGCCTTTCATGGCACAGAACTTTGGCGCTGATAATCCACAGCGTAGTTTCAAAGCTCTGTTCTTAAGCATGCGCTTTGCGGTGATGTTCCAAGGTTTGATTTTCTTAATGATGGTGCCATTGAGCATCCCTTTAGCCGCCCTATTTTCTCAAGAAGAGTCTGTGCGAGGCATCTTGTGGCATTACTTGTTAGTTGTCCCCTTTAGCTATGGATTCCAAGGCATTGTAATGATGCTGCTCAGCGCGATGAATGCCATGCATCAACCACTCAAAGCCTTTCAATGGAGCTTCATGCGCCTGTTCGTATTTACATTGCCGTTTGCTTGGATAGGCAGCCAAATTGATGGCGTCGAAGGGTTGTTTATCGGCTTAGCATTAGGGAACATCATGGGGGGTATTTCAGGGTATTTGTTTGCGCTTCGTGTGAGAGCTCAAGCTAGCAAATAACTCTCTGTTATTGCCTACAGCGAGGGACGAGCGTGATAGGGAATCTCTCTTTATGTATGACAAGCTATACTAAACATAAGATTCCAGATATTTCGTTCCTCAATTCTGGAATGACGGGATAAGAAGGTAACGAGTAAACGATAATCTATTCCTCAAACTCCAGATACAAAAAAACGGCTACACTCACGCGCAGCCGTTCTAGTATTCAATGAAAGTTAAAACTATTTATCTAAAACAGTAACTACTTAACGATCACGTCACCTGACATTTCAACTGGGATATCAATACCAGACAGAGAAAGCATCGTTGGTGCAAGATCAGACAGTTTACCGCCTTCTTTGAACTCAACGTCTTTACTACCTACGTAGATAAGTGGCACTGGTAGGTTAGTGTGTGCAGTGTGGATGCCGCCCGTTTCTGGGTTTACCATCATTTCCGCGTTACCGTGGTCAGCGGTGATAAGCAGTTGGCCATCGGCTTCTTTGATTGCTTCAACCACTTTGCCAAGACATTCGTCTAGCGACTCTACCGCTTTAACCGCTGCATCGTAAACGCCAGTGTGGCCAACCATGTCACAGTTAGGGAAGTTACACACGATAGCGTCGTATTTGCCGCCTTTGATTGCTGCAACTAGCTTTTCAGTTAGCTCTGGCGCGCTCATTTCTGGTTGCAGGTCGTACGTTGCTACTTTTGGAGAAGCAACAAGCTGACGCTCTTCGCCTTCAAACTCGTCTTCTTTGCCGCCGTTGAAGAAGAACGTCACGTGCGCGTATTTCTCTGTTTCAGAGATACGTAGCTGCGTTTTGCCTTCTTTCGATAGCCATTCACCGTAGGTGTTCTCTAGAGAAGCCGGTGGGAATGCACATAGAAGAGGAATATCTGCTGCGTATTGAGTTAGCATCACGAAATCGATCGCTGGGAATGCGTTACGAGCAAAACCATCGAAATCAGGAACGAATGCACGTGTGATTTCACGAGCACGGTCAGCACGGTAGTTCATGAAGATAACCGCATCGCCATCAACGATAGCGGCAGACTCTTCGCCTTCCGCTTTAATTTCAGTCGCTTTCACGAACTCATCGTTTTCGTCACGAGCGTAAGCCGCTTCTAGGCCAGCTACTGCAGTGTCGAATGTGAACTCTGCTTTTGCTTGAGTCAGCAGGTCGTAAGATTCTTGAACGCGATCCCAGTTGTTATCACGGTCCATTGCGTAGTAACGACCAATAAGCGAAGCAACACGACCTTTACCTAGCTTAGCGAATAGCTCTTGGAAACGTGCAAGTGTGTTTTCTGCGCTACGTGGCGGTGTATCACGACCGTCTAGGAATGCGTGTAGGTAAATTTTCTCTGCGCCACGCTCTGCTGCCATTTCAACAGCTGCATAGATGTGATCTTCATGAGAGTGAACGCCACCTGGAGACATAAGGCCCATGATGTGCACTGCTTTATCAGCTTTCACCGCTTTATCAACCGCATTCACTAGCGCTTCAGTTTGGCCGAACTCTCCATCTGAAATTGACTTAGTAATACGAGTAAGATCTTGATATACCACACGACCCGCACCGATGTTGGTGTGACCCACTTCAGAGTTACCCATTTGGCCATCAGGTAGGCCTACATCTAAGCCAGAAGCCGAGATTAGCGTGTTAGGTTGGTTAGCAATAAGACCGTCTAATACAGGTGTATTAGCGTTCGCGATAGCGTTGTCTTGGTTGTCTTCACGGTAACCGTAACCGTCAAGGATCACTAGAGCCATTGGCTTCTTAGCTGACATAGGACTGACCTCGTTCAATTCAAAATAAATCGGTATAAAAACAAATTAGCGTAATTTTACTACAGTTTACAGTCAAAACTGTAGCGGAAGATCAAGAAACGTCGCAGGTAGGATGATCGGATATGAAAAAAAGCGTCACTTAATGAATAAAGTCAGCGACATGATATCGCTGATAACTTACAGGTGCAGTGCAATTAAGGCACGAATCTAGATTACTAATAGGTTGAAATCACACCACAAGTGATACGTCACACCCTATCTCCGCACCTTTGCCTAAGAACATAATGACCAAGTACTGTGCGATACTGCAGCCTGATGAGGTTAGATCTCTGCACACCCCCACTCTGGGAAGTGCTTGCGCACGTAGGTATTCAAGTCTTTTTCTGATGAAGAGTAGACACGGCCTTCTTCTTTTTCATCCGATACCGATTCAACCATACCCGCACCTACTGTCACATTATTATGACGGTCAATCACAATGAATGACCCAGTTTGTGGTAGTGTTTGGTAAGTATCAACAGCAATTTTGTCCGTCAATACAATCTCAGACAAAGCAATCTCGTTAAGGTCTAACGTTTCACTCTCTTTGGCGTGCTGTTTTAATGTATTGACATCAATTTTATGAGGGATGCCAGTCACTTTACCAACACAAGATTTGGTCGCAAACTTAAAGATGTACTCTTTATGCGTACGCATTGGGTTCTCACCCATCCATACGATATGAGCATTGACCTTATTGGTGACTTTTGGCTCATGACCGTTGTGCACCAGCATATCACCCCGTGACACATCAATCTCATCTTCAAGAATTAACGTGATCGCTTGACCAGGACGTGCGGTATCCAGATCACCATCAAAGGTATAAATCGACTTTACTCGAGAGCTCTTACCTGATGGCAGCGCTGTCACTTCATCGCCCACTTGCACCAAACCAGACGCAAGCGTGCCACAGAAACCACGGAAGTTTAGATTAGGGCGATTCACGTATTGCACTGGAAAGCGCATATGTTCGAGGTCTTTATCTTGGTCAATTTTGACGGTTTCAAGCAGCTTCATCAGCGTTGCACCTGGATACCAATCCATCACCTCACTTGATTTCACCACGTTGTCTCCGTTCAGGGCTGAAATCGGCACAAAACGGATATCATCGATGTTGAAGTTCTTTGCCATTTCACGGTAATCAGCCTTAATCTTCTGATACACCTCTTGACTATAGTCCATCAAGTCCATTTTATTGACAGCGACAATGATGTGCTTAATACCCAACAAGCTACAGATATAGCTGTGACGGCGGGTTTGTGTCTGAATACCGTAACGAGCATCAACCATTACAATCGCTAACTCACAAGTAGAAGCGCCCGTCACCATATTACGCGTGTACTGCTCGTGTCCTGGAGTATCAGCGATGATGAACTTGCGCTTATCCGTTGAAAAGTAGCGGTATGCTACATCAATCGTAATACCTTGCTCTCGTTCTGACTGCAGACCATCCACCAAAAGCGCCAGATCAAAATCACCATCGGTGGTGTTAAATTTCTGAGAGTCTTTCTCAATCGCTGCCATTTGGTCTTCGTAAATCAACTTTGAATCATAAAGCAGACGACCAATCAATGTCGACTTACCATCATCAACGTTACCGCAAGTGAGGAAGCGCAATAAATCTTTGTTTTCATGAACTTTCAGATATGCTTCGATATCCGTTGCGATAAGCTCTGAGCTGTGAGACATATCGTTCTCCTAATCTTCTTTTCAGGCTTCAATGCCCTGTATAATTGGGTTGTCTACTCGAATGCTTTGCACTCTAGAGTATGGGAGCCTTAGCTCCACATCGCAGAAAGTGACTGTGTACCTTCTGCAATTACATTTCATTTAATGAGCGTAATACGCTGACAACGTGTTGATGAAATTTTGCTTGTCATCGAGCGTTAACGCGTTAATGCCTGCGGCTGCTTTACGGCCACCACCTGTGGCAAACGACGAGCAGATATCATCGGCCCCAACACGGTGGTTTAATGGTGCACGTACGCTCACCGTGTAATCTTGCTCGCTCGCGTTTAGCGTTAATACTGCATGCGCTAAGTCAGGGCTTTGATTTGCAAGCTCGTTTCCAAACACACCACTAATGCGCCTTGCCCAAGCTTCACACGGTAGCTCAAACACTTTACATTGGGTATCCGAGTAAGTTGGCGTGATGCTCAACACTTGGTTACGGTCTAGCTCGTAGCCTTTCTTCAGTGTGTGATACGGCGAGTTATCGTCATCGAGTAGCGATAGCGGATCGACGTAGCCAATGAGTTGCAAATAGAGCGCTGCTGGCTCTATGTGTAAATCGCTCAGCGTTGCACCATAACCGTTATAGTTAATCAAAGTACCTAACTCTTTTAAGAACTCGATCTCTGATTCGCTCAGGCCAATCTCTTGTGCCAACTTCTGGGCAGAAGAAAATAGGTTATCACCAAATGCCGCAGCCACAGCCCACTTAGCGTGTTTACCGCCTAGCCGTTGGTTAATCAATAAACTGGTGCAGATTTCCGCATCAAGATTGATTAATACGTCAAGGTTTTCAGATTTTGGGATATCGCCACTACGATGATGGTCGCAGTAGAAAACTTTGACGTTGTTGCGTAGCAGTGCTGCAAGATCTGGTAAATTCTTCTCCATGGATATATCCAGCACCGTCACTGATCTGGCGTTGTCGATATCCACTTGTTTTAACAATTTGATGTCGCGCTTCACACCGGTAGTCAAAGTGGACTCTTTTGGCTCAGCGAATCGCAATTGCAGTAGTGCAATGATTCCATCTGCATCACCATTAAATACGTCATAATGCATTAATACTGCCCTCCTAACTGCAAGTAACCTTTTTTCTCAAGTTCAGCTACGACAAAATCCGCGCAAGCTTCAATAGATAGCTCTGCAGTATGCAGATGGATTTCAGGATTCACCGGTGCTTGGTATTCTGAGTCGATGCCTGTGAAGTGTTTAATCTCACCGGCACGTGCTTTCTTGTAGAGCCCTTTAGGGTCGCGTGCTTCACACACCTCTAGCGGGGTATCGACAAACACTTCAAGAAATTCACCTTCAGTTACCAATTCACGCACTTGTTGGCGATCAGAAATAAACGGTGAGATAAACGCAGTTAACACAATATTGCCCGCATCAACAAACAGCTTAGCTACCTCACCGATGCGGCGGATATTTTCAATGCGGTCTGAATCTGAAAAACCTAAATCTTGATTGAGGCCATGACGCACATTATCGCCATCAAGCAGATAAC
>NZ_JBFRVX010000078.1:0-7615 GCF_041475345.1 Vibrio sp. 10N.222.48.A3
TTTTGTGAGTCGGTCGACCAAGGTTAGTATGGTCTGGCAACAGGTGCGAGCCTTAGCCCATATCGAGGATGTTCGCATTCACGATTTGCGTCATACCTTTGCCAGTTATGCGGTGTTAGAGGGGTTCCCTATTCCGATGGTGTCGAAACTGTCGGGTCACACGCGTATTTCATCCACGCTTCGTTATGCTCACGTGGATGATGTGCAAGTATCGCAATCTGCTGAGGCGATAGGGGAAGTTATTAGTGGAATATTATCAGGCCAGCTTGTGAATAACCCTAAAACTCGAAAAGTGAGAGCCTCCAAATCTAAGCCGACGAAATCTCCCCCTAAACGCAGAGGAAGACCTATCAAAGTAATACCGGAACTGACCGAGAAGGAGGTTGAACGGTTTAGATATGAAGTGGATTTTTGGGAATGGTGATTAAAATATCTGTCGGAATAACATAAGTACATCAAATTTTAAGATTAGGTTTTTTGGTAAAGTTTGTGTTTTGGGGAGTCACACTTGGAGTTCTGTGAATAAGTGTACGCGAGAACTAACGCTTTTCTCTAAATATTAATTATTAATTATTAATTTTAGGCCATTCGATAAAGACTGATAGGTTCGACGCTCTTTGTTTAACATCATAGGGTAGGCAGCTAATCAATGGACAAGAGTAAAGGATTGACGAGAGAGCAAATAAGGTCTTTTCGCCGAGGATGGTTATTTAGGACCATTACCGAGGTTCGCAAATGTCGAATTAATTCAAGATGTTTTAACGGAAGTTAGGGAGATAGCTCAAAGCCCAGAGCCGCATCCCCTGTATGGTCGTTATTCTGTCAGGGATTGGCATTTAGTATCGACGAAAATTAAAGAGTTGCTCACAGATTCAGCTTTGATCCCAAAGCTACAGTCTCTGATTGGAGACGATTTAGCTCTTTGGCGCTCAAAAATTTTTCACAAGAAATCTGGAGAAAACGGTACAGGTTGGCACCAAGAGTGGGGAGATTTCGATGGTGAAGAAATTGGCAATAATAAGCCTAGTTTAAGGCCTAAACATGAAAGGCGGGATCGTTGGTGGAATTTAACTGTTTGGGTCGCCCTTACTGATGTTGAGCTTGATTGCGCTCCGTTGCGTTTCATTCGTGGTTCACATAAAAAACAATATCCTAAAACCATGGTTCCAATGACAGAATCTGAGTTTTGGCATGATCCATTTATTGACTGTAAAACAATCGAAGATGTTGTCGAAAGGGCGAACAATTACACACTAGTATTGGACGTTGATACCAGTGGGCTTTTTGAAAATTATCAAATTAGTGGGAAATCATTCGAGGATGTTAAAGCCTATGTTCGAGCTGAACTTGCAAAATTACCTGCAAAAAAAAACATTGGGTGTAGACGAGAGCCAAGAAGATATAGTGACGATCCCTATGAAAAAAGGGGAATTTGTTATTTTCACGGAAAGAACCATGCATGGTTCTCTTCCTAATACATCTTATAATGACCGGTTTGGCATTAATTTTAGAGTAACGGCAACGGATACGGAAATTTATCCATTTCGACACTTGGGCGACTTTATTGATGGCTCAAACATAGATATCACAAGACATTCGAGCTTACTGCTCTGTGGTAAGGATCTGTCTAACACACGTAACAGTTATACGTGAGAAGGGAGGTTAGAAAGTGATTATCAGCAAACAAATGCATGACATGAATATTCTGAATGATGCTTCTGCCTTACTTGGGTGTTCGACTTCTAAAGAGCTCTATCAAAAATTAAGAGCTTTAATAGAGCGACACGAGACTGTGAGAGTGAAGACAGGAATAAACCTTGTGGCAGCAGAAGGCCCTATGAGTTTACAAGCTCGGGGACTACTAAGTTGTGACTTGGGGTCTAGAGCCTCAGGCGGTTCTATTGGGCGAAATAACCGCTTTTTTACGGGGCTTGATCAAGCTGATGAAATAGAAGCACTTTGCATAGTATTACTTAAGGAATTATTTGAATGCAATCATGCAGACCCTAGGCTTTTAGGAGGGCTTCATGCTAATACGGTTGTCTATGCAGTTCTCAAAAACCATTTCAACGTATCAGATATGTCCACCCTCAATACATTTTATGGTGGTAACTCAAGTAACCATAGTTTAGGCCCCCCGGGGATCTTGAACTATTCCATTTCAGATCTTCCTGTGGATCCGAATACCCTCGAAATTGACTTAAACGCCTTTGAATACATGGCTAAGTTTAGACACCCGAAATTAGTGAGTTTAGGGGCAGGTCTCAACCTTTTTCCCTTTCCTGTAAAAGAGATAAAAGACATTATTTCTCGTTGGGGAGGGATGTTACTTTTTGATGGCTCACATCAAGCAGGGTTGATTGCTGGTGGAGTTTATCCAAACCCTCTGTCTTTGGGAGCTGATATCTACACTGCATCGACAGGAAAGACGTTTAGTGGTCCTCAGGGAGGAGTAATTTGTTGGAATTCGGAAAAGTTTTCTTCTCCGATTAGCACGACTATATTCCCAAAGCTAACTGGTTCACATCAACTTAATCGAATTGCTGCCCTGACGGTCTCATGCTTAGAATTAAAGGAATATGGCCTTGAATATATGGCTCAAGGGATACTTAATGCTAGGCAACTTGCTAGTAATTTACAGGCGCACGGGTTGGAGGTGCTCTGTTCTGATGAAGGCTTTACTGAAACTCATCAAGTTGTTGTGAAATGGACTCGAGAAGAAGGTGCGCGTTTAGCATGCTACCGTCTAGCTGATGTTGGGGTTTTTGCTAATGCAGTCCCACTTCCTGAAGATAGAGAGTTGTTATCTGGGATACGTTTTGGTGCAACAGAAATTACTCGATTAGGGGTTACACAAAGTCAAATAGTTGTTTTAGCTGAGGTAATCGCAGGCGTTCTACAAGGTAATTACAATTTGAAGGAGGCGCGTAATGTAGTAAGTGAGTTAGCCTCAACATTTTCTGGCTTTAAATATAGCTTGGAGGGTGGACAATGATTTCAATTACAGAACTGTTTACTTACTTATTTGTTACGTTGCTATATGCGTTTATGCCCGGTCCTGCAATGCTTTACAGTATTGCTCAAGCTGTGTCAGGAGGGAAGAAAGTAGGAATTATGGCAGCTTTTGGCCTTCATATAGGAGGTTATTTTCATGTAATTTTAGCTGTATTAGGTTTGTCTTCTGTGCTTTTAGCTAATCCTTCTCTCTATTCTGCCATTCAAAAGCTAGGAGCTCTCTATCTTGTTTGGTTGGGTTTCCAACGTATCTATCTATCAAAAAAATTACGTATTACTTCTTGTGAAAGCAATCTTACCTCTCCTAAAAGAACGTTTATTGATAGTGTCATTGTAGATATTCTGAACCCTAAAGCCGCAATTTTCTATCTTGCTTTTCTCCCACAGTTTGTGAATGAAGCAGGAAGTGTTGCTGTTTGGCTCCAACTGCTTATTTTGGGAGTTGTTACGAATTTATTGTTTAGTAGTGCTGATCTGTTAAGTGTTTTGATGGCGAGTCATCTACAGAAAAAGTTTCAAGCAAGAAGTAACTGGGTTGATTTTTTCTCAAGGTGGTCTGGTAGTATTTTTATACTGTTAGGTGTTATGGCCTTGGTAAACTCCTCGTACAATTAGGGGAAGGGACACACTTCTCGGATTTTTAATTCAAGTTGATTTACGATGTAATGACTTAGGTTAGACGGTAGTGTTACTCGTTACTTAATTCGGAGTTAGCTGCCACTCATGTTGTGAGGAGGAGTGATAAATGGAATATCCACTTATAGGAGCATGTCAGTGCGGGCAAGTGACCTATGACTTGTATGAAAAACCACTAATGGTCTTTGCTTGTCACTGTACAGAGTGCCAAAAACTGTCTACCAGCCCATTTAGCATTACAGCAGTTGTCGATGCCGAGAAAATAGAGTTTTCTGGTCAACTGAAAACTTGGGAACGTTTAGCTGATAGTGGCAATCGTAATTGCGCGATGTTCTGTCCAAATTGTGGAAACAGAATTTACCATTTCAATCCAGATGCACCGCAAACGGTTAAATTAAAGTTAAAACCAACTGATATGTCGGCAGCTGATATTTTCGAACCTCAAGCACATGTTTGGGTTAGTGAAAAACTAGATTGGTACCAAATACCAACTAATGTAAAGGTTTTCCCTGAGCAGCCGGGGTAGCGGTGAGCAAGTGTTTAAGATATTAAAATACTTGTTCTAATCTATTGAGGTTTAGGGAGTTTCATTGCATTAACTTACTTTTGGCCAGAACTTTCATAGGTTGAATCTTTATCTGTGGCACTTTCTAACTCGAAAGTGCCCCATTATTGGCTAGACCTTTTACTCATTCACACCCTGTTCATGGGTTTTTACCATATTAAAACTTATCCACTCTTCTCATACTGTTAATCCCCGTGATGTTTCACGGGGGTAGATTCCACCTTTCTTTCAGCGTTAGCTACCTTAAGTTCTTTTTCAATCAGTTTGTAGGTGTTTGAGGGGTATAAAAAAGCCTCGCGCTTGGCGAGGCTTTGGTTATCTAAATGTTCTGGATGCATCGCGATAAAAGTTTTCATGACTGCCCAACGCCATTAAGGTCAGGACTAACGTCCCGTATTCATCGTAGTTGTACCCAAGCAAGGTGAGCTGCTTGTTCATCTTAAACTTGTGCACCCTAAGAAAAGACAAATCGCCTTTCTTCATCACGCCAATAAAAGGGTTTTCTATAACCTCTTTCACTGCTTTATCTAGATCTTGTTTTTGGTTTTTGTGTAGCTTTTTTACTGTCTTGGCAAATGTCGTAGTTTGCTCAATCTTTGTTACTTTCGCTAAATTCATAAGAGGTCGTATTCCCGTGCTCTAATTCGGCTTTAGCGATGATTGCCTGCAGTACGAACTCGTAGGTTAAGTCAGGGTTATCCTCCATGATCTTGCCTATTTTCGCCCAATGCTCAATTTGCTTGGGGGTCGTTCGATTTAAAGCTGTTCCAATGGTTGCAGCTCTATCTACTAGGCTCTCATCAAGTCTAACGCTTGTAGTAGCCATATGTATTACCTTGGTCATTTGTTTGTTGATGTCAATTGTAGCGCATTGCATCATATGTGGCAACTTGCAACAAAAGCCCTGCTAGTGGGCTTTTTCACTTCTCATAAGTGACAATGAACTTAACCTCTAAGGTCGTGCTCTTCTGATGGCTCCTCCATACCGGAGATAATGCATCATTTACTAAATTAGAAAAAGCTTCTGTCCAAAGGTGTGCCATGAAACTCGAAAATGCCCCATTAGAAGTTACGACCGATTGATTACTCATTTCAGAAACCTGTGATTTGGCTTACTTTTCCTTATGCAAACCACATCTACTGTATTGATATAAGTGTAACGGACCTAGGTATATTAATGTAACGCCAGTCTCTATAGCGGCAACTTGGTCGGCTCAAGGGTGGTATGGGACTCGTTGCACTTGGCGTTAATCTCTTATATTTTAGTAACTTAACATTTATGATCAAGGAGTAGACAATGAAGTTGAAAATAAGGGAAGCTTTACCAA
The DNA here is from genome assembly GCF_041475345.1 of Vibrio sp. 10N.222.48.A3. Taxonomy (NCBI): domain Bacteria; kingdom Pseudomonadati; phylum Pseudomonadota; class Gammaproteobacteria; order Vibrionales; family Vibrionaceae; genus Vibrio; species Vibrio sp. 10N.222.48.A3. Next base: position 5,545 of record NZ_JBFRVX010000078.1, read on the forward strand.
TATGTGCCATCATGTTGCTAACGGCATGTGGTGGTGACTCTGATAGTGCCGATGATGTAAATGCAGCAACACCAATCAATTCACCTACAGATGCTTTAAGTCAGTTAGTTTCGTCAGGAACGTACCCAGACTTAGACACTAGTGATTCGCTTACAGGTTCAGTCACCAATAACGAAGCCATTCGAGACGATATATTGGCATATATTGAAGCGGCTAACTTATCAGCAAGTCAAAAGACACAAGTTAAGAGTATTGCCAGAACTACCCAAGAAGCTGTCCTTGTTGATCATTCTGATATCGATGCAGTCCTCCAAGTTGATGAAGAGTCTACTGTAGCTATCGGTTGCTTGAGTTTAGCTTTTGATAACCCTGCCGATGCACATCAAATTCTAAAAGCGATAGAACATTACACAGCAAACACTCGTGAGCGCGCAGCGGCATATTCAGCGTTCAATGAAGCTCTTGATGGCACTGTGACGCGCCTACCATCTAATATCGATTGCGTGGAATGATGTATGAAAAAAATTATTATAACCGCTTTAGCTGCGTCAATCTCTTTCAATGTAAGTTCTGCAACAGTTTGTGAAGTACCAGGGTATGTCGTTGGCTTTTTTAATGGAGTGTGGAATACAAAAAATGAAGCGAAATTAGCGACATTTGAATTCCAAAAGCAAATTGGAAATGAGTACAATTCAGAGCCTGTAGCATACGAGACTTTTTATAACGTAACTGGTTCATCGGTTAGTGCATCAGCGTTTCAAGATATAGCAGAAGTATTTATTCAGCGAGCGGAAGAAATAGACCCCGATCTCGGCGGTAGATTTGATATCTTTTGGTCAGCAATTACTGGTGGTGGAGCTGATGGTTTCTTAGATAAAGTCTACAATATTGTCAGCGCCCCTAGTGACTTGGTGTTGGGGCTACTTACTGAGCTTTACGACTGGGCATCATCCCAAACAGTTGCACTTGTTAGTCATTTGTTTTCTTCACCGCCAACAGCAAGCGATTACGCTCGTCATAACACGAGGATTCAGACGTTAGGCACACAGGGCGCAAAAATGCTGTTTATCGCCCACTCCCAAGGTAATCTTTTTGCTAATAATGCCTACAACGCAGCATTGGAATTGGATAACCTAGATGAATCTAATCTTGGGGTAGTCCACATTGCACCAGCTTCACCACAACTGAATGGACCTTATACACTAGCCGATCTCGATTTGGTGATAAATGGTTTAAGAGCTGTAGGGACAGTGCCCGATACAAATGTCTCGATACCAGTCAGCCATTTAGAGGTTGATCCATCTGGTCACACTCTCATACAAACCTATTTAAATACTTCTTTACAACCAGCTGGAATGATAAGAAACGATCTCCAATCGGAGCTGGCGTCATTACAAACTCCTGAAGCAATCGCTTCTACAGGGTCGTTCACAGCAACACTCAGTTGGAATGGTCTAGGTGATGTTGATTTGCATACGTTTGAACCCAATGGGATGCAGGTGTACTACCAAAATAGGGTAGGTAACGTTGGTGAGTTAGATGTTGATAACACCAGCGGCTATGGGCCAGAGCATTACTTCGCCACTTGTGACAGAGACAGCCTCGAACTCGGGGTATATAGTATCGGTGTGAATAACTACGCTCGTGCAGAAGGTCGAATTGCAACTGTTCAAATATCGACAGGTAGTATTTCGGATGTTCTAACTAAGTCAGTTACACTTGGGGAAGCTCAAGGTTCATCAGAGAATGCCAACCCATTACACATGATGAATGTTGTGGTTTCTGAAAACGACAGTGGTGGCATTGAAATAGGGGCTTTCTAGTAACCTTAAAGGGCCGTTTACCTATAGTAATATAATCTGATAGCCCTACTAAAACATCATTTGATGTTTTAGTAGGGCATTGCGTTTGGTCTACCAATTTCCGATACATTGTATGATTCGGAGTAGTAAATTTTGTCCGAACGACTTAGTCGCCAATCTGAACGTAACTCGGAAATGTCCAGAGGCTTCATAGACCTGAAGTTTTACTCGTCGTCGCGACTCAAGGCGAGTTCCAATGATATATTTTG
>NZ_JBFRVX010000079.1:0-5310 GCF_041475345.1 Vibrio sp. 10N.222.48.A3
GTTCATGGGGCGGATACGATAGCAGCATAACAAATAAGAATTTAACGCTGCGAAGCCAGCGCTTAATCCGATTGTTGAACAAGCCCGATGCCTCTATATAAGTAAATTGTGCGATCTAACCTACATCAACAATACTGGACTTCCTGAATTTAAGCCGTTTGCCATACTTGCAGTTATTCATTAATTGCTAATTTAGTAAAGTCGCTGACAAACTTTTGTCCAGAGGCTTCATAGACCTGAAGTTTTACTCGTGGCACTTTTCTCAAAAAGTGCCAACTAGCTCAGATCTGCCCCAAAGTGTATCACGACCGATGATTGACTAATTAATGGTGAGTTGATTTTGTAATACATATGCTAACTAACAACCCTAGAGTGCAGGTGTTTTTTTCGTAACCCATCACTCGTGTGCGTACAAAAATCACATAACCATAATATATGACTTGAGTTGCTTAAAAAGATTGAGCAAGATGGACAGAAGTAAATGACTATATCCCGACTGAAAAGCGTTATGCACAGGGGCAATTAATGACGAAAGCGAAACAAGCTTTAAGCATAAAAGGTGATACGTTTAACCCATTTCCAGAGCCATTTAAATCTCGCCTTGGTCAATCTGAATGCAGAAGTTTAGGTGATTCTTTTGGGCTCACTCAGTTCGGTGTGAATCTGGAAGTATTAGAACCGAATGCGCAGTCGGCTCTTCGCCATTGGCACACAAGGTCAGATGAGTTTCTTTATGTACTCGATGGTGAGCTATGTTTAGTCAGTGATGACGGTGAGCAGACATTATTTGCAGGAATGTGTATTGGCTTCCCTGCTAGGGTCGAAAATGGACATCATTTAATAAACCGTAGTAGCGAACAAGCTAAATTTATAGTTATAGGGAGCCGAGTTGCAAAAGACGAAGCCCATTATCCAGATGATGATTTCAAATGGGTTGTTGAAAGTTCTGGTGAATGGACTCCCTCTAGAAAGAACGGCACACCATACTAGTGACTGTTAAGTAGTAGGAGGGAGACTATGATTCCAACAGCGATTCTTATTCATGTTCAAAATGTCGCATTGGGCATCGATTAGTATCAAAAAGCCTTTCCTACAGCTGTATCTGTTTATCATCCTAGTTTCGACTTTACCATGCTCAATTTGAACGGTTTTTCTCTTGAGATAGTACAAGCAGACGAAAAAGTAGGCTCGTGTAAATGTGGGACAGTTTTATATTGGTCGGTAAACAACTTGGATAAAGCACTGGATCATTTTGAAGAGCTTGGTGCAAAACTGTATAGAGGCCCAATGGCAATTGAAAATAGGCTTTTTATGTGTCAAATCGAAGACCCGTTTGGCAACTGATGTGCACCATTAATACTGGACAGGGAGCTTAGTGACTTTCCATACTTATGCTAATTCGTGATTTGCTAATACTTGGTTCTCCGAAACTCATTTCTGTCCAAAACCTTCACAGGCTGAATTTTTACCTATGGCACTTTCTAACTCGAAAGTGCCCTTTTCTGCGTTAACGTAATTACTCAGTAGCAGATCACGCTACTGAAATCACCGTACTTTTTCTTATATGCCAAAAGTGTTAAAAAGATAAGAGAACATCGAATGATGCTCTCTTAAATATCGGGGAGAGTACAGCTAAATAGTAAACACATTTCAGACGCGAATGAGTGTATACAAAAAGGCCGCAATCAGCGGCCTAGTTTAAAATCTACTAATTCAAAGTTAAAGCATCAATTTGAAGCTCTTTAAGTGTGAGATGAAGCTTGGGAGTCTCTGCTTTTGTAAGCAAGCTAAGAACTCATCTTGGCTCATTGGTGGCCTTTTTAATGAAGCTCTTTGTTGCTGAGCAGCCTTAACGCATGCGCTACTGTCCAATTCGAACATATCGCACAGGAACTCGTCTGGATGTATTGCTGTTAGACCTAAAGGCTCGAGTTCGCAAGAAGGAAAGTCTTTTAGGTTGAACGTAATGATAGACTCAGCCTGACCTTTAATGGCGGCAGCTACAACATGTCTATCATCAACATCGGGTAAAGTAAGGCCATCAATTAAAGACTCATACCCTTCAATCAAGCAGTCTGGAACATTTGCGTTCATTAACTGTCGAGTTCTTTGCAGTTGTTCTGCATTTAGCTCTGGCCTATTTTTCAGTAGATTTCGAGTCCATTCATCATGTATCTGTTCTGTCCATCGCGCTCTAAACAGGCCAGTATTGGCCAAGTACATTAGGTAGCTTCGGAGTGGAGCTGGGTACATTACACATGCGTCTAGAATTACCGTATATGACGCCATTAATATCCCATATCCATTTCTTGGTCTAATGCAGATAGTTCAGCAAGAGCAGCTAGTCTGTTCTCTTCTAGGCAGTTCTTGTACTCCATAAGATCAGTATAAGCTACCTTTCTACGGTTGCCAGTACGGCTAAACGGAATATCACCTGAATCAAGAAGCTTAATGAAAGTAGGACGAGACATGTTTAGCATCTCAGCACCTTCTTGCGTTGTGAGTTCCGCATGAATAGGTGTGATGCTAACAGAGTTGCCTTGACCTAATTGAGTAAGCATCTCGATCATCATATTTAATGCGCTTGCTGGAATAGTTACTTCGTGAGTCTTACCAGACTTATCGACAACGTTAATCCTTTGAGCTTCACCATTAATTTCTATAACGGCTGACAACTCTTGGCTACCAAGCTTAGCCAGTGCCATTTCTTCAGCGCTTGGCAATTTTGTAGCAGTATTCATCGTGTTTCTCTCTAGTTTTTAGTTTCTGATGTCATGGTATACAAATCTTCTCACCATGACATTATCCGAAATATTCGAAAAAAGTCAACATTCGAAATATTCGAAATATTCGAAATATTCGAAAGAAAGAGAGTGTCACATTATCGTTGGACTTAGTGCTCGTAGGCGGCCTAGTTCAAGGTCTATCAACGCATGCTTAACTATCTTTAATCATAGTACTTCAATATGTAGTGTATGAGAGGAATTGGTCAGCCAGATGTAGGCTAGCTGAATGATTATAATATTAGAAGTAATTCGAAAGGTCAGAGTGTTCTATGATTCATAACTCGGAATTGTCCGAAGATTAGTTTCAGTTATATCTGTCATGTTAAAGCATGCGGCAATCGTTTACGCCTCGTTATTCATTCGTAACTTGCCATCTTTCTTGTTGTGCCTGTGAAGTTGTCTGATACTTCGATACGTTTCATTTCGATGTTCATGGTGGGTTCGATTTTTTTAAGACGTGCTATATCACTGGCGATTCGTTTACAGCCTAAAAACAAGATGCCATCGAGTGGTGTTATGACATCTCCAGCCTTGAGGCAATCAACGAGGGAGGTGGCAGAGAGTGGTGTTTTTGTCCCAGCAACGTAGCGGGTTGCCACAAACTCATTCGTATAGTGGATTTCTCTTGGTAACATTTGTTCGCTTTTGGCGTAAATCATTCCGCTTTGTTTACCATTAATAACTCGATGCTCTTTATACACTCGTGTTTCCTCGCCTATGGTGGCCATAGCTTGTGGTGCGCGTGTGATGAATAAGCGAAAAGGTAGATCTTCACTTGTGATGTAATCGACAAGGTTAAACGCTAATCTTGCTCTCGCGATCTCTCCGAGTGGTTTGTCACGACAGATTTGTAGAACCTGATCCCATTGGCTGGTCAGTCGAGTGCTTTCTTTATCGCTTCTAACTTTAACCTTGAGAATATCGTAGTGAATTATCTTTTCCATGGTTAATTTGGCCTTCCGTTTTGCTTGCTTCGTTAAATTCCAACCTAACATTATTTTTTTATAACAAATTAAAGCAGTTATCCACAAAGTTGGGGCGTAACCTGTCTAAAACCTTCGTCGGTTGAGTTTATGCTCATGGTACCAAATAGATCGAAATCACCTAAAAATGCCGATAATTGTTTTCAAATTGAAGTAAAAAGCGCCAATTATAAAACTTATCGCGACACTAAGAGGCGGGTATATTCGTTGACTTCTAAAAGAGCCCAATGATGGTTACTTTGCAATTGGAGTAGATTACCGCCAGTGCTCCTTGAAGCGAAAATTAGAGCAACTGCCATTGATTTCTTGAGAGGTCATGGGGGTTGGTTAATCTCTGCACCCTCGTTAGGGTACCAATAGGCGGATACCTACTTATAAGCTCTCATCCTATCCAAATTCACGAGTTGTGATCTGATTTAACTTTTTGGTGAAATTACCTCTGTTAATCCCTAAAACCCTAGCAGCCTTAGACTGATTACCGCGCGTATGAGTTATCAACTCAGTAAACAATATTTCAAACACAGCAGGAGTCACCCAAGACATATCAGGGCTAACTGATTGTTTATCAAACCATGTCGGTTCCAGTTCTGCTCGGATAAGTTTTTTTAAATGGTCTTTGTTGATTGGGGTTAGTTGGTCATTCATAGAAGTTGAAGGTCATTAAGGAACGTTATCATTCTGACAAATTTACCATGAAATCGCCTTGAAATCAGCCGACGCGGGAAAATACGAATACGATGGATAACTGTCCAGCGCAATAAGCAACGAGGACATTTTTAATCATAAGCTCAAAGCCATTCGTTTCTAAAAACACTCGACCAATCCCTGTCCGGTGATGCCCATCATCAACATAAAGCTCACCATCTCTATTACACAGAGACCAATTTCGCTTTTCTTCTTAAAAAGAGTAATCAGGATTGCTTTGAAGGTTTCGAGCATAACGCTGACCACGTTCGAGACCGTGAGGATTATCAGCGCAAGGAAATAAACCACCCAAGTTTTGCCAGCATGTCGGGGCTCTAGCCCCCCACCCCGTCGGAGAGGTGAACATCCGTGACTTACCTTCGGCATGCGTAAATTTTTTTCATATCAGAGCCCTACACCGCAATACCATTAGCCAACAACCGTTCAATTGTTGGCCAGCTCATCTGCATACGCAGGTAATTACCTAAAAAAGCACTGCATTTCACTCTCAAGGAACCACGATGCCTAGACCTAAACGCGCGTCCGGCAACCACTTTACCCGTGGCGGACAAATTACTTTTCACTCCATTCGGATGTTCTTTCAAGTCAACAATACCTTAGTCTACGCCGCCATTTGGTCGGTGATAGCGCTCACTGGCGTTCTTACCTGGCTACGCGCGCCCGATAACGCCTTTTGGTCTGTGTTCTACTACTGGCGCAATCATATCTATGCCAGCTTTGGGCACAATCTTAACAGCGAAGTCACGACGTTCTGGAGCGGGAAACGCTACGTTGGTACGCTCGCCTCCCAACTGGAAAACACCCAACTCATCGACCTTTACGATAACGTGATACAC
>NZ_JBFRVX010000080.1:0-10355 GCF_041475345.1 Vibrio sp. 10N.222.48.A3
AATTACAAGTCTTCCCTCTACCATCAAAGTCCTCTTGTCTTCTGCCGTATGCAATGTACACATTAATGAGAGTACACTCCCTCTCTCTCACTGAGCAGGTAATTTTCCTGAGTTTTTTTTGAAGACCTTCAAACATTCTATCGAGGCTTTGGTCACTATTTGCCTTAGTAAAGTGGCCATAGACTTCAGAGATAGTGCTATTTATTGATAGCTCAAACCTATGTACTTCTTGTTTCATTTGAAATAACTCAAGTATTATTGGGATTTATATTACACATACTATAACCAAAAAAAATTGAAAGTTATTGGTTAATCAATTTAGTCAGCTTTGGCTCTCTTTGTTATCAGCTCTTGTCGACAAAGCTAATTGCTTGCAGTTGCAAAATATATCATTGGAACTCGCCTTGAGTCGCGACGACTTGCTGACTCAGAGTTGGACAAAAACGATTTAGCAAGATTGCTAATTTAGCGAAGCATGAATTATTAAAAGTATGGCAAATTTGTTTACGTGATTGTCCAGTATCGCTGAAGCAGATCAAATTGTACTATTTGGGGAGTTTACATATATTCAGAAACAGCAAATAAAGTTATTGTTCTTGAATACCTAGTTTTAAGCTATAAATGCAGATTTCCCCAATGCCTTCAGCAGCCCACTGGTCCATTAAGACTCTACAAACTGGAGGCCCATTACCCAATCAGAGACTTTTACAAAGTTAAGCGTATCCACGTTTTGTTTCTTGAACGCTTTTACTACTTTCTCATGAACAATAATATGAGGGTAATCGCTGAATTTTGGCATAAAGACCAAGCGTTCTTTCTCTGGCATCGCAGACAACTTGTTATCATCCAAATAGTACTGCTCAATTGTGTGTCTAGTATCTTCCGGGTCATAATCATCAATCTGACACTTTTCTAGATTCAAAACATCCATTTTCTCAAATACATTAAACACCCAATAGCCCTCATGATATTTGTCATGATCATCTACGATCACGCTGGGGTAAACCTGACAACATGCATTGTCTATATTACCAAGAGATTGTTTAATTTCATCAGAAAATACTGGGTAGGTTGAGTCTAAGTGAGCCTTTTTAATTGGCCTAGAAACCCCTCGAACCAAATCTTCATCACGATAGCAGTTTTCAAAAAGCATTGGCTCATCACCACTTAGCTTGGTGTATTCGTAATCCCTCATGGCTGAATGCTTTTGAGGCTTTAGGTACAAAGTATTTTCATCATAATTTTCGAAAACAATATAGTATTGGTCGTTGTATTGGCTCATTATCCTACCTTGGGTATCCATCTGGTGTTTTGGTACGTGATCGTTTTGGTGTTCCATGGGGAACTACTGGTTTGATAGCGCTTGTCTTTGCCATCTCTTTCGCCCAGTTGATAGTGAAGCCGGTCACTGTTGCAATAGTTATCAGGATTGGTTTGTGCGTTGATAATATCGAATTGGCAGGCGCAGCCGGGTCCTCCTGGAATAAAGTATTGGGAAATTTTGGTCAACGGTAATGAAAAAAATTGCCCTCTTTCAATTTTGTTGATTTTCTTTAGCACTTTACGACTAATCGGGTCGAGCAGCTTATGTATCTCTGACTCGGTTTCTGTTTTCTTAGTCTTTCCATAGCAGTCTTTAATCTTTTTTCTTATCTCTGGATCTCTCAACTCTCCAGAAACGTAACGATGATAAGGTTCTTCCCTAGGTCGGCTAAAGATATGATCGCCGCGGTGTAATTGGCAATGGAGTTGACATGCACCCGGCAAAGTAGCAGGAAAGCCGACCAAATTCGATAACTGGTTGATGTCGTAGCCTTTGTTGACTAGGTTTTCACCCAGCTCACTGTGTTTTACTGCTTCTGCCGAAATAATATGATGGGTATCCATATGGATACCATTATTATAAGGGTGCTCAGATAATTTTTTTACGTTGTTTACCCAGCGCTTACGATAGCCTTTTTTCTCAATCATACCATCGACGAAATCCGATTCTGCCGCCTCTTGACTCATCAGTGTGCCCATAGATAACTTATCCTATACATATTCGATTTCACCCCGGTACAACCGAGGCGTTTTATGTTCTTCACTCTTACACAGTCGACATTTACCCTTTCTAGGCTCATGTTTCTCTTCCACTTGAGCGGTACTATTAACCCGTTTGTCTGCTATGGCGGACTTACGGCGCAATGCCAAATGGCCCGCTAACTTGTCGTAATCTGGCAAGATGTCGACTAAACCATCGACGGTGCTGGTAAAGGTTTCTAGTGCTTGTGCGGCATGAGAGGCTGCACCAACCTTTTTAACGCCCATGGTAAATTTCGCTGTAACCGTCGCAATTCTGGCGGCTGCCCCTGCTGGCCCAGTTAGCAAACCAATCACTATGGTTAACACCACTTCAATGGCAATATACGCAGCTGCTTTACCCACGTGGTAGAAATAGAAGTTAGGTGGGACAGCTTCAATAATCAGGTTCAAGTATGTAAAGAAAGGCAAGATGCTGTTGTCATCATTAATCAACGCCAAGGCCTTAGGGAAAAACTCACTCTCCTTGATTTCCATTGCCCATTCAGGGTCAAACTCCATCACAACAGTGTCAACGAACTTTTCTACGCCTTTAACATCGTTGTTGGTAAAGAGCGTAGGCAAATTCCAAATCGCTTCTCTGTGTCTTGCAATACACTTAATCTTGCGCGCCATATCGTCTGAGCCTTCATTCCACCAAAGCTGCACATCATCAATGGCCTCATCAATGTTCTCGTACGCATCCACACTGGCCGCAATAAGCAAGTTAGGCGCCATACTGGAAATATAAGCCGCCTGTTTTACCCAGCTTGGTAAATCACTTTGAGCTAACTGAACTTCCGTTCCTTTCATCGCATCGGCGGTGTACTTTTCCAATGCATTGTATTTTTGATTGGCGTAAATATAGAGCTTATCAAAACCATCGGTGGTGGCATCTGCTAAGGTATGGCCCATCTCGCCCCAGACTTCGGGAGAGAAAAGTTCCACCACATCAGCACCCCAAGCTTTAGCCCCTTCAAGCACACCATCACCCAAACAAAGTACACCTTCTTCGTTCCATTGTTTCTGGAAACCTGTCATATCTTTCGCGACTGTGTTTAAAAGGCCGTCCAAATAAGTCTCGATAGCTTCCTGTTGTTTTACAATCTTATCTTCAATGCCTGGTTCACCTTCATACTCGATAGTGACAGAGTCTGTGTTGGGCTTGAGATCATCGACCACCACTACACCTCCCTCTGTCTTCTGGGTCTCTAACGCCAGATCCATAGTTTCTGAGGCCGTACTTCTTTGCGGCAATGGATTGAGATCCAATTTGTCTTTATGGGGAACGGAGCCATTGGCTATCACTTTGAGGTTTTTAGCGTAAACAGGCGTTCCCCACAGGTCATCGTGAACGGCACGGATCTTAATCCACTTCTGCTCCTCTAACTCTATTTTCGGTATCGCATTCACGACTACTTCGATAGTCCCTGCTTCGGCAGAGTAAACATGATCAGGCGCTTGAATGACCGAGACATCTGACACATCATCCATAAGTTGACTAGCTTTATTTTCCATACGCTTGAAAGCTTGGCTGAGGTTATCGGACAATTTTTTAGCATAGGTATCAATGGTACTCACATGCTTTTTATAGATATCAGACGACAAGTAATCATAATTCAACCGACTAGCTTCGGACTTAAGAGATTCCACACGCCCTTTTATCTTACTAAGTAGACTCTCTAGTTCAGAGTTGAGTATATTCTTAGCCTTATCCCAAGGGTAGTTATTGATGAAAACCTGAGGATTACCTTTACCACGAGCTCGCATGTAAGCCAGCATACGGTCTGCGGTTTCATGCTTGGGTAAACGAAATAAGACGGAGAAAATTTCCCCTTCTTCCATCACCATTGGTAACCCGTTCGCCAGTACACTATCAAAACTCGTATCAGAGAGACTATCAATTCCCGCGATTAGCGATTCTGACAATACGCTGAAATGAAAATCAGGGTGTCTAAACTCGAAGTGGGCTTTCGTTTCTGCTTCCACAATATCGGCAAAATATCGGTCAGCGGTGAGGCTAGGTCCCATGGTTCCCCAGCCTTCTACTGGCGGGGCAATACGATTCGGGTGCCAGAAGGTTTGCTGTCCCTGAGCAGACCTATCAAAGAAGTCATCATCATTGTAATCGGGTAGGTAGTGTGGGTTGGTTAAACGAACCGGGGTAGCAATAAACTCATCCGTACTTTCTTTAACCAGAATTTTGATTTGACCCGGCTTTAAGCCTGATACTTTGCTTTTGCCAGAGTTATCAAAGTGACCAGGAGACAGAGCACCACCAGAGACATCGGTAATGTCAAAATCTGCGTTCTTAAGAAGTACACCATCCGGGTATCGAGCCTTGATGTAGACAGTGTAAGTGCCGTCTTCATCTTCAGTGACCGTGACAGCAGGGTTTTGAACCCCACCTAGGCACATGGTGTTGCCCTTGTTCATTGTCATTTGGTCTGACAACCTAGCCACGCCTTTCCCTTCGATGATGACACTCGGTGATGCGGAAATGAACTCGGCCTCGGCCTCTATCGTACCCGATGCTACGCCTTTCTTGTCCCCGCCCGCATCGCCTGTGCTCTTGGCAAACTTACTGCCCTTTAAAGCAATACTGTTTCCGCCATCTGCTGTGACTGTCGTAGTGCCTTCCACTAAATCTGCCGACTTCGCGTTATTTCCATAAGGGATTGGTACAACAGGTTTACCGACTGTAGTAAGGCACACATCAGGCAGGGTAGCATTCGCCTCTCCTCCCGAGCCTTTATGGACAACACTGAGTCCATTTGCACTTATTGTAACTGCCATTAATATGTCCTACTTAGATTAAGTGGATTAGTTGAGTTTTACCTTAGCGCCCTGGATCTTATGAATTTTTTCAGCGCTACTACTAAGATGCTTGGCTGTTGTAGTGATACGGCCATCCGTTCCACTATATTTGGTTTGTGTCGTCCCAGAGCCAATAAGCACTTCTTCCTCTGCATCAAGGGTTATCCTCTTTGCTTTAACAACAAGCTCTTGCTCTTCAAGCAAAGAAATATAGATATCAACCAATGTTGGAATGGTAAGATCTTCGGATAGAAAAGAGATTCGGCAATCGAGTTTATTATCGATGGCCATAAAAATTTCTGACTGAGTAAAAGCACGGCCTATTGACGCCCAGAGAGGTTGAGAAAATGGGTTATGCTCAAAATCTACTTTGACTCGATTCTTTTCTGGATGAACTTCCACTACCCAACCAATTCGAGAGCAGGGTTTTGAAGTAGGCTTAAGAATATCTCTTGGTGGCTCTTGATTCATGGTGGGCCCAGTGATTATTTAGAGCCTATTATTTTATCTCTGGGCGATTTGAATAGGTAATGTGGAAATGAATGGTCACTACGATTGAATAATCGACTTTAAAGACATGAAGGCCAATCAATGTAACTAGACTAGCAAATCAATTGGCTTTATCGCATGTGTTTTTCACTTTTCTATAGGTTTATCTCGCACTCAAATTTGTGATTAAAGTCACGCACATCACTATCATTTTAAAGTTGAGAGTATTACATCACTTGAGTAATGATAGAAACGATATACCAAGCCAAAAAGCAACACGATGATGTCTTTTGTGTCGTATAACTTTGACAACTGCTAATGTCAGATAACTTTTATTAGGGGAAACACACATTAACAAGGTGTGAATGAGTAAAAGGTCTACCTTATAATGGGGCATGAATGCGTTAGATCAAAAAGTCTCAAGTTTGAGATTTCACAACCTATAAAATCTACAGAAACGCTTCAGGGTATTACCTTAAGGCTACTCTCCTAGGTTAAACAAAGTAACCTGGACTGAACTCTGTAAACGCATTCGAGCCTTTGGGGTCAATACATATAGCCAAGCCAGTCAATATGGCCACCTCCCCAATTCTTTGCACTCATTGGCTTTATATAAAGCTCATCGACATGTTCAACAGCAACACCATAATTCGTGTGTTCATGAAGCCTTAACCAAGAGTTGCTTCCCTTGACTTGAGTATACCCTCGTACTGAATAGAAACTTTGCAACTCTGAGACAAGAATTATGAAGTCCACCCCCTTCCCTTCACAAAACAAGGAAATTTCGGATAACATAAATGTACCAATTCCTTGACCGCGATAAGGTTCTGCAACACAAAAGTCGACTACCCCCAAAACCCTGTGTACTTCACTCCCAACTTTTATTACTCGATAATCTAATCCGAGATACCCGATAAGTACATCACCTTCATACTGTAGGGCACGAAAATGAGGGAGTTGTTTAAAGTAGGAACGAGATACTTGATGCTTTGGAAATGATTGATTCCTCAACATCATTATTTCTTTATGCTGCTTTTCGGTCACATTAACTTCATATACGATTCTCATACTTCTCCTTGTAAGAGCTAACGGGCGCAACACCAGAAAGTTAAATTTATCAATTGGTATTACATGCCAATGATGAACGCTCTGATTGTGTATTCAGTTCTGAAACTTACAAATTCATATCGAGCAGTGCCCCTCCCCCTAACTTTACGAAGAGTTTACCAAGGCCATAACACCTAACAGTATAAAAATACTTCCAGACCACCTTGAGAAAAAATCAACCCAGTTACTTCTTGCTTTAAACATTTTATGTAGATGACTAGCCATCAAAACACTTAAAAGATCTGCGCTGCTAAACATTAAATTCGTAAAAACGCCCAAAATCAGTAATTGCAGCCAAACAGCAATACTTCCTGCTTCATTCACAAACTGTGGCAAAAAAGCAAGATAAAAAATTGCAGCTTTAGGGTTCAGGACATCTACAATGACACTCTCAATGAAAGTTCTTTTAGGAGAGGTAATATTACTTTCACGAGAAGTAACCCGTGACTTTTTAGTTAGATAGATACGCTGAAACCCTAACCAAACGAGGTAAAGAGCTCCTAGCTTTTGAATGACGGAATAGAGAGTAGGATTAGTTACAAGCACAGAGGATAAACCTAGTACAGCTAAAAGCACATGGACATACCCCCCTATATGAAGGCCGAAAGCGGCCATTATTCCTACTTTCTTCCCTCCTGACACCGCTAGAGCAATACTATAAAGCATCGCTGGACCCGGCATGAACGCATATAACAAGGTCAAAACTAAGTAGGTAAACAATTCCGTATTTGAGGTCACTGTTATTCAAACTCCCTTTTTACGGTTCTGTTAGAAACTAGGTACATTATTGCAGCCATCATTATAATTGTGCCACCTATGATCGTGCGTAACCCCACCTCCTCAGCATAAAAAGCCCAAACTAAAAATGGTCCTAACGGTATCTCAGCTAATCCTATTAAAGCTGCCGACATAGCAGTTGTTCGAGAAACTCCTATTAAATAGACACCGAACCCTAAACCAACATTCGTCACTCCATACGCAACTAACCAATAATAGTCACTGGAAAAACCATTAATATGACTCGAAAACGGATATACAATCAGTGCGCATAAAAAGGCAGACAAGTATGTTGATTTGGCAACTTCAGCCGTTGGATAGTACTTTGCTATTATTGTCAACAACGCCATAAAAAATGTCATCCCAAATGCTAATAATAAGCCTAACTTGTCGTCGATATCCGTGGTCCCCCACATAATAAATACCACACCAAGCATAGATATGATGCAACAAAACAACGTGGTTTTATTGATTTTTTCATTAAGGAAAATAACAGAAAGAACAAATGTCGATAATGGCATCAACCCATATACAAAAGAAACATTCGCCACTGTTGTATAAAAAAAAGAGGCTATAAAACAAATCATACCTGCGGTGACAATCATTCCAATAATTAGTTCACCTTTGGTAAATATCAACATACGGCGACGCTTGATTGGTGTGCTAATAAAATAGTAGATAAATAGCACGCATATCCCGCCAAATAACGACCTCCAAAATAAAGTTGTCGGAAAATCGGTAGATATTATCCTGGTAAATAACCCTGCTGTACTCCATGCAAGGGCCGCAAAAAACACCATGACATTTCCCATTGACATCTCCTAGTTTGATGAACCATTTTTAGTACTAATAAATAGCGAAAGAACAATTTAATCTTGTTCTACAACTTCACGCTCTATATTTTCAATGTCTTCTTTATTACGTAAGAATATCTTCTGTCTAATAAAATATATACTTAAGGATATTTGCTCTCTAATGGTATAGGCGACTGGTAATTTACGTAATATTTTTTTTGGTAGTTTTGCGATTTTTCCTGGGCCCGTAATTCTGTAAATTACAGGTAGATGTGAGCCATACCAAAATTTATAAAGAACAAAAGGATTAATCAAGTGACGTAATCTTACATTACATCCAATTAACCTTGCCATTTCTGGCATATATTGTTCATAATCGACTAATCCTTTAATATTTGGCGTGAGACACATAGCACTTTCCTCATGTTGACGGTCCCTCTCTATGATATCTTTCATCTCCAAAGGCTTAGGAAGTTTTTTCTCTCCCGATAAAAGTAAGGCAAAGTAACGAGCTTGCATTTCTGAACACGCTGGAACACCTCCCTGCATCGGCCTAGCAGTTCCGATATAGGCGAGTTTGCTTCCCCAATCCGGATGTATCATATGTTTGAATAAATTTCTAACGTTAGTGATACTCACCCAAGGCTCAGTAACCTTACATTCCTCCTGAAAACCAGTGCTACACATTATTATGTCGGCTTCCATTTCTTTACCATCATCGAAAATTACTCGCTGTCCGTTTAACTGCTTTATCCCACCTACATTAACTGCAAGTCTCTTATTAATAATATCTTGGACAAATACTTCACTTTTTGTAATAAACTGATTGAAATAGCCTCCAGTTTTCAAAGCCCAATCAAAAGTTAATTTATGTTCTTCACTCAAATCACCTTCTTTTTCGTTAAGGCTTTTAATTAATTCTTTGTTATACCAACTATTCATTCCTTTTGGACCTAGCGCACAAAAGGCGTGTGCAGTATAAGCATCGTTCGTTTGCTGATTATACCAACGGTCTAAGATTGATGGATAATGCCTAATTGAGAGCGTGCATTCATTTGCAACATTCGCAATTTGGTGAGCGATGTCAGCTCCCGACTCTCCGACTCCAACACAAACAACCTTTTTATTTCTAAACTCCTCTGGGTTGGTATAGTTTGCTGAATGTAATATTTTACCAGTGAAAGTATCCTGCCCTTCATAGACTGGAATTTGTGGATTTTGTGTGATCCCAACACAAATTGCTACAGCATCATAATAAGTTGATGATTCGGTATTACAGCAGCTTACGAATACATTAAACCCATCACCCTGAGGTTCGATTTTTGTCACGGTACTATCAAACTGTATATGCTGTCTCAACTCAAATGTATCCGTATACTTTTGCAAATATTCTTCATACTCTTTTCTAGACCAAAATCGTCTCCCCTCATGAATAGATGGAGGAAGTCCTGAAAAAGCCATAAAATAATTTGATACGGTTAACATCAAAGAATCATAAGCAGTCACACTACACTTTGATGTTTTGCAAAAAACACCACCTTCTTTGTGAGATTGTTCGTAACAGGTAACATTATGCCCACTCTCAATCAATTCTTTAACGGTAACTAGGCCAGAAGGACCAGCACCTATTACGCAGACATTTTTTTTCATATTTGAACCCATAAGATATGTCCACCTTAAAATGGACGGGAAAATAAAAGTTTAATGTAAAATTACCTAAATAAATGAATCAACATTTGAATACTCGTCAATATTTGTATAGCAAATCTCTATCTCTTCCCCTTCCTTGATAGCTTCTAAGGCCACAAGTTCTGCCCAAGTCCCCATTTCATCATGCAACCATTTTACAATTGCATTAGGTGATTTTGAATGATTGCATAATGAAACCAAACCAAAAGAAATATAACCACCAACCTCATTAGTATTTGAATTTGTTTTTAAATAACATTCAGGATTCACGAAATAATGTTCGAAAACATCAGTATTGTTTATTAACTTAATCTGAGCTGCTGGAATCTCGCTTGTGGGTGACATTTCTATTAATTCAAACTTATTAATATTGGTTTTGGCAATCACAGCACGCCCTTTACCCTTAACCCAGTTGACACAGATTTTCGCGGAATCAACAAGTTGTTCATTTTTATATATATGGCAGATATTTGTGTTCATAAAAACCTCATAGGAATAAATATCTTTTAATATTAAGCAATTTGAAATTAATTAGAAATATAAGATAGTTGAGTATCTTTTCTTAGAGCACTCACAAACATGTTAGAAAATCTTTCCATATCTTCCCTCGCTCCATTCACA
>NZ_JBFRVX010000081.1:0-4169 GCF_041475345.1 Vibrio sp. 10N.222.48.A3
CTGTCTCAAGTTCACCTTGGTCGATCAAAGCGAAGATATAATCAACAATATCACCGTCAATAATATCTTTAGCTGTCAGGTTTATTGCAAATCTCCGCTCTCCGAGAAGTGACTTCTCATTGATCGCTTGATTGATTAAATACTTCATCACCTCTCCCATTTTTCCTGACTCAAGTAACCGAGACAAAAAGAAAAAAGGGCTGAGTACGCCATAACGAGGGTGCTGCCATCGAATTAGCGATTCACTTTCTCGCCATTCACCACTATGGATACACACTATCGGTTGGTAATAGAACATAAACTCTTGGTTGCTTACCGCTTTTGCTATGTCTTCATCCGTAATAACGATGTCGCTATTAGAATTAGAAGCAGCCGCTTCTTTTGTAGAGTTAAGGTTAATTAACTTTGACAGCGACTCTTTTGCTATTGGCTTCTCAAGAACACCAAGCAAATTCAGGTTAAACGCTTTACACATCTTCCTTGCGGCATCGAGCACTGTTTTGCTTTCCGCACTTGTGATGATGATATTGCCTTGAAAATCGGCCTCAGCAAGGCGTTTTAGGAGTTCGATACCATCGATCATCGGCATATTCAGATCACATAAGATCAAATCGACAGAAGAGGCTTCAATAAACTCTAGAGCCTTATATCCACATTCAAAAGGTTGGACATTTTCCATACCCAAACTCTTTAAAACCATCCCCATTACATTCAATTGAAAAGGGTGATCTTCTATCACTACAACATGCTGGTTCATGGTAGCTCCTTAAATGGTTTGATTGATTCTGAACAATAAGTCTTCAATTGGTTCGTCAGCTGTTCGAGGTTATCGTAATGTGCTTGAATACCATCTAAGTCACTTAAGGAGACCAATTCCATTGTTTGCAATTGATTGGCAATGTCCTCTGTGCCTACCATTTTTGCAGCTCCCTTCATCTTATGAGCTACCTGTTTAATGGCTTCGAGATCTCGCTGTTTGCACGCAGCTTGAAGCAGAGGCATGTCAGCTTGATGGCTCTTGATAAAGTCAGTGATGATCTGCATGACGAGATCTTGGTCACCAAACAATTCGGTTAAGTTGGCGAGATCAATCGGAGCAGAGCTCGGCTCACTTTTAGGCTCCGAGGAACTAATACAAGGCTTATCGACAACAGATTGCACCTTATCAAGATGTTTGATTATGGTGTCGCCAATCACCCTTAATTTGGTTGGTTTTGATAAGAAGTCATCCATACCAATCTCAAAGCACTTATCATTTTCCCCTTGTACAGCGTTTGCGGTTAACGCAATGATCGGAAGACGAGGTTGGTTTTGGCTCTGCTCTTTTACTCGGATCTGCCTTGTTAACTCATACCCATCCATCTCAGGCATGTGGCAATCGGTAATTAGCAGCCCATAATCTTCATTATCTAAGGCAACAAGTGCTTCCTTGCCGTTATCTACCATGTCGGCATGGAAACCTAATTGCTCAATTTGTTGAAGAATTATCTGTTGATTGATTGGGTGATCTTCCGCTATTAAGATAAGTCTTTGATTCTGTTTGGCAGACTCACGCGACTCAGTACTCAATTTCAGATTATTATCATCTTGGACAATATCTTCCACAAACGCAGGACAGTTGTGCAAACAGTGCATCAACTGCGAAGGCAACAATGGGTTTGCTGACAGATTCCAGCCCAATTTGCATGGCGCAGGCGAAAGCATTCCTTGTTCACTGACACAAATAAACTGCACGCTTTCGGCGAACGTATCAATGCTCTGATCTAGCTCATGAGGAATAAACACAAAATCAGGCTCAATGGTATCGACCCAGTGTGCGAGCTCTTTAGTCACCTGAACATTCTTTGAGATAACCTTAATACCCCAAGATGTTAGATAGTTCTCTAATTCAGATTGCTGCATGAACGTTTTGGTAAGTAGCGCCACCTTGCCATTCATGTCCGCCCTGTTATTTTCAGCGAGCGTTTTAAGCGGCAGCGTAATAGAGAACGTTGAACCAATGTTGATCTTACTCGTTACGTTAAGACTCCCACCCATTTGTTCAATAAGTTGCTTCGAGATAGTCAAACCAAGGCCTGAACCACCATATTTCCTCGTGGTTCCTTCATCGGCTTGAACAAAAGGTTGGAATAGGTTTCGAATGTGTTCTTCACTGATACCGATGCCACTGTCAAACACCTCGAAACAAATTTGTTGCTGTTCACCATCCAGGTCGAGTAACTTTGCCGCTAAACCTACGGTTCCATATTCTGTAAATTTAATGGCATTGCTCAACAAATTATTCAGAACTTGCCCAATACGAATGTCATCCATTAAGACTAAATCATTCAACTCAGGGTCTAACCAAAATTTGAACTGTAACCCTTTGGCGTGAGCTTGCCTCGCCTGCAACTGAGTCACTCTAAGAGTCAATGTATCTAGACTTGCAGGCTGATAATCTAGGGTCAGCTTACCGGCTTCAATTTTCGAGAAATCGAGTATATCGTTAACAATATGCAGTAGGTTATTCGCCGACTGACTCAGCGTTGTATGGATTTTCTGAACTTCATAACCAACTTCATATTGCTCAGACAATTCCAACAAGCTAACAATCCCTCCCAATGGAGTGCGGATTTCATGACTCATGTTTGCCAAAAATCGAGACTTGGCCTCAGTTGCGGCGATAGCACTTTGTCTTGCTTGTGTTAGCTCTTCTTGCTGTTGTTTAAGCTCTGTTATATCAGTAAGAACAGAGTCCCATTCATAATAATCGCCAAGATCAGAAATCTTGCTCTGCAAATTGAGCCATCGGTTTTGGTTATCAATATTCACTCCAATATCGAGGCTTAGTTTTCCCTCTTTATTTCCACTACGTACCTTCTTAATTAAGGTTCGACGATCCTGAGCATTAAGCGGTGCGAAAAAACTAATTGGAGAGCGGCGCAATTGAGCAGGAGTAAGCCCTAAAAGCTCCTCTACCCCATTACTAATAAAGACGAATTCAATATCGTGAAGACTTCGTTTGGGCTGAATATGCTGTATAACCGCGCCATGCAAATTGTTCGCCAGTTTCTGTACTCGGTCATCGGCACTTTTTGCAATTTTTTTCGCTTCGTAAAGCTCAGTAAGATCATCAAGAATGGTCACTGAGCCTTCGATATTCCCGTTGGAGATATAAGGGCACTTCCAATACGCGTAGTGTTTACTGCCTTGCGGCGAAACGACTTCTTTTTCTAAGCGAGGCAAAACAACCCCGTGATGGATCATTGTGTCTTCATCGGAGTTATTAACGATAGTTCCTTCGATTAACTCAAAACCAGTAAGCTGCTGCGCGGCACTGTTCAGACTGATTATCTGGTTATCCAAGTTACGCACAACAATAGGAAACGGCATTGCGTCCAACAATGAACGCTCGAACTCCACTTGATGTTTGAGAGCGGATTCAGTTCGCTTTCGATCTTCAACTTCACGTCTTAGTTTCCAACTCCATGCCATTACAAGCATAATGAGCACCGATGCTACAGAGATTAAAATGGCAGCACCCAAGATAACATCTGCCGTATCCACGCCTGATTCATAAGACACATCCAACCAATGCTTCTTGATCTGCTGATACTTGTGATGAGGTATGGCGAACAGCGCTTTGTTAATAATATTGTTCAGCACTTCTTGGTCGGCTTCGACACTGTAGGCGACTGGAATATCGTTGTCTTTAGATAGCAGGCTTGTTACGCGTAAGTACCCTGAATACTGGCCCTGTAATAGAGGAGACGCTAAATAGAGCGAAAGCATCGCTGAGTCTACCTCTCCTGTATCCACGGCATCGAGCAAAAGCAACTCAGAGCTATAGGTCTTAATTGGGCAAGCCTCACAATAGCGTTTCACAAGCTCTATTCCGACACTGTCGTTTATAGTTCCAATAACGGAGCTCTTCGTTAACTCACCGAATACCGCCAATTTACTCGTATCACTTTTACCAACCAGTGCCCACGGCTCAACCATGAAAGGCTTAGAATAGAGGTGATGCTCATCGTCACCAGTAGAAGGTGTCGCCTTAGTATGAATTACTGGAAGAGAAACTGGATGAGCTTGGTTGCCCTGTAAATCGAGGTCGTTGTCGTAAATAAAGTTTAACCCCGTAAGTCGGGATATTTCACTCAATATATCAATCGAAATACCATCAGGCTTAC
>NZ_JBFRVX010000082.1:0-2754 GCF_041475345.1 Vibrio sp. 10N.222.48.A3
CATAAAACTTATAATACTTAGCAAAATTAACGTTGTGGGTATGGAGACGTTCAACCTCGTATCGACTCATACCCCTCTTTGGCTCGAGTATTTCGTTATACAGTTTGGGTTTGTCAAACATTCGCCTAACCGTTGTTCCTGGCGAGGAACGAGCGTAATTGTAAGCGTATTTTTTTCTCCATGAACCGTAATAGCCATAAGCGTTAACTCTTACAGTTTTATCGGTCTGCTTAACATGAAACGGGTTGTAACCAAGTAAGGCGACTCGACTCTTTTCTTCCGTATTAAATTTTTCGATGTCATCAACAACTCGTTTAATGGTTTCTTTTACAACGTCTAACTTCATTTTTCCGTTCTTCCACGAGTTACCCATAGAACCACTAAAGTCACCGATGAAGTAAACGTCGACAGATTGAGGAAGATACTTTCGCGTGACCGCTCGTCCACTAACCGTAAATTCAGGTTCTAAATCGACATCTTCATACGAAATCCATGATGTATATTTGGCGGTAGCACTAACGACAAAGTCACTAAATGGCGCTAATTCGCCGCTAGCTTGAACACAACCATCTTTATATTCACATTTACGGGTAAATACGGCGACATCCACATCCTCTGAATTGTCTAAAATGTATCTATCAACCAAGTAACGTGCATACTTTACGTTTTTATCTTCATCCTCTTTAGGGCTTGCAATAAGTGCGAGGCTCGCAACCTCTGCAGCTTCTAATAACCGAGAGTGAGCCAACATCTGTTGCGACATTTGCATCGAAAACGCCATAAAAATAACCATCGCTGGTAAGAGACCAACGAACAAAATACCTGCGACACCTCGGTTTTTCTTTATCGATTTCACCTCAAACCCTCGCAAATGAATAAGATGTACTTACAAGGCGAAAGACTTCACCGTTAGCAACACCAAGCACATTGATTGGTGTTTCATAACATAATGAAACCTGATACATGGGTAATCTGCGACCTCGTGATGTGATTGGCAGTATTTCTATCGCTTTTTGCTTAGTTATATCGCTCATATCAGGAAAGTCACACCCATGAATGCTCCCTTTGGTTAGAGTTTTTTGAACCCTTCGGTAATTCACTCTACCTCCAGATAAAGCGGTTTCTTCAAGCCTTATTTCGTCGATGCGCATCCCAAACTTGGTTTTATCAAAGTTTGGAATCATTCGTTTCATCGAAGCAGAAGCAATCACAAACGCGTTGTGTTCTGTCTTTCTACAGTCACCCGCACATATATCCATGTTGGCATTAAACAATTGTTTTCGTTCAGCAAAGATAGTGGTCAATGAATAAGAAGCTCTGTCGAGTTGGCCCTTCTTATTAATAGCTAGCATATGATTGACTACGGCAACGAAGATCCCTGAAGCAAAAACTAATACCATCGCCAATTCAACAGCAAATGCGCCTTTTTGTTTAGCTTGCACAACCTGCCCCCTGACCAATTTTGAACGAACATCTTTCATATTCTTGGATAGTGATGACTTCACGTTTAATAGCAATATCTGGAAACCAAATGGATACAATCGGGTCGTAGGTATACTCTAAAGCATAGACAGCTAATGCCATGTCTTCGGGTTCATCTTTCTTATCTGGGCACTCATCTGTAGAAGCGTAAGTATCCGTACATTTGAGAAAGCCTTCGTAGTCACGAAAGTAGTTAACATGAATAACTACACTCCCCTCTTTGACTACATTACTCCATAATGCCCCGCCAGCTTTAGTTAACTCATCATTGATCATTTGGCCGTAGTTGATGGAATTGCTACTGCTTGAGTCGCCCGCTTTTTTGGTACGCATTACCGCTGTGGTCAAAGCATGGTCTGTCATGCTCATTGAGAATGTCAAAATACAGATCTCTACCCAGCCAAAGGCAATAGCCAGAAAAATCGGAATCCCCATAGCGACTTCAACCGTCAATGACCCCTTTTGCTTTCGCTTAAACCTTCTCATAGTCGGACATACCTTTTCTTAGTGTAATCAACAACGAATGCTCCCTTGATATCGATACTGTTTAAAAACGCTTTCGCTTCATCTAAGTCATTAAAGTCACCAATGCAGTAACGCTTCCATAAACCATGTGTATACGAATAAACAGAGCCGTAGTTGGTTTTCAAATAGTTCAAAAAGTCAGAGGGGATCGCCGTATACGTCGCCAATACTTGCACACGATAAATGGGTTTTGCCCCGGGCTTAAGTTTTCTTGGGTCAAGTACAGAACCATCGACACTGTGTCTAGATGCTTGAAACTCTGTGGTAGCATCCAATTTACTTACGCGAGACGTCGGGGCTACAAAGCCCCCTGAATTAGCTTGAGAGCCAATAAAGTGTTGTTCCATTTCTATCGTTGACTGTGTCACGGCCTTCTTCCCTTTGCTTTTAGATATTGACCTCATTAATGCAGACAACTGTTTGTGAGCTTGCTCATCGCTATTCGAATGCTTCAAAACCTCTAGCGCGATATCCGGTCGCTGAGATTTAACCGAAGAGAGAATCAAGTTAGAGCTCACTCTCTGATCATTCGGATTCGAAAGGTAAAGGTCATATAAAATGTCTGTTGCACCCAAATAATCAGACTGCATTATTTTGACGACTGCGATATTGTTGCCAGCCTCCCTGTCTGAAGCCCCTTGTTTTCTACTTTCCTCAAAATGTTCGATCGCTTGGGCAAATCGCTTTTGCTGAGCCAATATTTTTCCAGTTAAAAGTTGATACTCATACTCTTTGCCACCTTCATCC
>NZ_JBFRVX010000082.1:3453-5354 GCF_041475345.1 Vibrio sp. 10N.222.48.A3
CCTTCATCCCGATACTTACTCAGCTCTTCCAGTGCTTTCTCAAAATTCTTTTTTTGATAATAAAGCCTTGCATTAGTTAAAATGTATTCAGGTTCATCAAGATCATTATCATTGTAAGTGCTGCGATACAGCTCAGCAGACTTGATATCTTTTAGATCTAAATACAAATTAACCAATTTAACTTTATATTCAGGTTCCGATTGTATATTTGCCTTATAAAATTCAATGAGTTTCTGTGAGTCACCCGACCCTAAAAGCAGTTGTTCTTTGGTATCAAGTTGGTTATTAACCGTTGAACAACCGGAGAAGAGAACCAAAACAATAACGGACAATACAAAATTTCTTATCACATCAACGCCCTCATAATACCTGGAGCTGCAATTAAAATAATAATCGGAACCATGATAAAAGCGATAAGTGGAATCGACATCTTCGCCCCCATTTTCCCGATTCGTTCTTCTAAATCCATCATATTAAGCTCGCGAATATCGCTTGCTAAAGTCACTAATACCGGACCAACTGATGAACCAAATTGGAGGCTCTGCACCATGGTCATTACAAAACTTTGTGATTCACTAGTTGGAACAAGCTCATAAAATTCTTCTAATGCCTTTTCAAGGCCCACCAGGCGAGATCGTTCGACAGTTACTCTGACCACATGAGCAAGGTTACTGTCTACTGAGTGAAGTTCTTTCGCCAAGTACTCCAAGCTAGACTCGATAGTCATCCCCGTATGGACGCAAACATTCATTAAGTCGAGTAAAAATGGCAATCGTGAACTTATGTGCTTGATGTTAGATTTACCTCGAGCCGACACATAAGAATCAGGACCAATGATAAATATTAATAAAGCCCCCATTAGATATAACAGTGCGAATACCGTTTTCGTGTCGCCGCTATAAAAATCAAAGCCAATCAGTGCTAAGCAAACACAAAAAGGAACGATTTTTAGTAAGTAATAAACGTCGGCCAGGAAATCACTGTAAAAGCCAGCTGCGACCAATTTTCTTTTTGTTTCATGCTTATTAAAACTAATCCTAGACAATATAGCCTTGAATAAATCTGCTCTTTTCTTCTCTTCTCGTGTCGAACCGATTATTTTTCGAGTCTCTATATCCGCTCTCGTATTATCCCAAAACCGTAAACAATACGTTGCTAGGACCATCGATATAATGAATATCACACTCCAAATAATAACGGTTTCAAAGTCCATCAATTCACACCCCGCAAAATCAGCCAAATGCAAAAAAAACCAACTAGCTCACTGGCTAATACATAATAAAAAATAGGTTGACCAGCTTCTTCAAACATCACAAAACTGTAGTTTTCAGGACTCGTAAACTTCAAAATAATAAGAAAAATAACCGGTAAGCAGGCAATTATCTTTGCCGAAGCTCGAGCTTCTGAGGTCAAGGCATTTTTCTTTTTCTCCACAGCTCTTGAATCGAACATAAGTCGGTTTATTTTGTTGATCACATCTTTGAGTTGTCCACCTCTAGCCAAATTGATTCTTATCGTTGAAGCAAAGAAAAAGTACTCTAAGTACGGAAACGTATTGCTACTTCGTTCAAGAACGTCATCAGGGTCTTCACCAATAAGTAAACGCTCAGCCATGAATTTGAACTCTTTGCCCACTTCGTTATCAAGCTGCTTACCTACATACTCGAAGGCATGAATGATGCTTTGCCCTGAAGAAATGGCCCCACTCAAAATGTTCAAAGCGTCTGGAAAGTTAGTTTTAAAACGCTCTACTTGCCTTGCTTTTAGATTGTTATAAAAGACAAAGAACAAGAGAGGCTCAACAACAATCAGACAAACTATAAAGTCCTGACGTAAAAAAAACTCATTGAGAGCATAAGTTGCAGATGTCGTCACAGAGATAAACAAGACCAGCTTCAAGG
>NZ_JBFRVX010000083.1:0-29827 GCF_041475345.1 Vibrio sp. 10N.222.48.A3
CCATTCAAGTTCAAGCTTCCGTAAGGCGTTTGCTGCCAGCATGTATTGGCTTCATCCGCTTCTACAGGGATCAGATAATGCGCAGCTAACCCTTCCCAATAACGAATTCGGTTAACTGGTTGGCCTTTGTCTTTGTTCTGCTCACCACACTCGATACCACCATTAATTACGTTGATTGTGGTACCAAACCCATAGCCAATTCCCGCATCCAACTCACGCTGAGAGGGTGTCCAAGTGCGGTCAATAACGTGCAGCATTGCTGGTTTAGGAGCTTGAGGTGTAAGGAAGAACCAGATAGCAGAAGCCAAGTTCAACCATGAATCAGCAACCAAACCTGGGTTATTCAATAGAACCGTCGCATCACCATCGAACATCACTTCCGAGAACGCACCGTAGTTAAAATGGTAAGAAAGCTGTTTAGCACCACGTCCAAAATAACCCTGACCTGCCGCACATGGCCATCGTGCATTCTGCCAATCGTTCTGGCCACAACCGGTGGTGTAACCCTCTTGGCCTTCAGACCAACCCATTTCACGAACATGCACCAGCGCTTGCTGCCACTCTTCTAGAGCTAATGGGTTATCAGAGGTGTTATCTATTGCGATGTGCCCACCTGTTTCTTGAGCGAAATGAGCAAAGGCCGTGATGATGGATTTTTTACAGATGGCGTCTGAATCTCGACCATCAGTGTACTCTCCACAGAAGGCAGGGAATTTACCAATCGCCCGTAAGAAGCGAGTGTACGTGTATTCTGGCGCAGCCATCTGAGTGAGGAAGTCCCATTCAGATTGAGGGAATACACGCTCGACTCGTTTCACGTTTTCAGGATTCGAGGCTAAACCCGGCTCAATCGCTTCAACGATACTATTGGGACGAGTTTGTAATGCTTGTGACCAGATCGCATACATAGGATCGGATGTTTTCGCTTGTTCAGCCGCTTGCAGTGCAGACTTTTCAACAAGGTAGCCATTCGGGTTTTGCGGATCAGGTTGAATGTTCAAAGACGCGTAACTGTGTGCAGCTAAAGTACAGCCAACTACTGTCGCCAAATATTTGATTTTTAACATGATGGATTCTCTTATCTGTCCTTAATAAGTCCATCAAAGAGTATGCGGCGCATGGGAAATGAGCTAGTCGTTACCATGTAAATTTATAAAAAGTGCGAGTGACACTTTTATGTACCCTTCAACACAACAAAACGTCTCATTGTTTCTTGAGGTGATATCTAACTTCCAACGGATTTTGTTGCTCGTTGTAGATGTAAATCCTTAATCTCCTAAATAAAAAGAAAAAAGCCCCGAACTGAGTTCGAGGCTTAAGATTTTAATCAAAACTGGTTAAATCTCTAAGAGGTTATTCCCACTCGATAGTTGCTGGTGGCTTACCAGAAATATCGTAAACAACACGTGAAATGCCGTTAACTTCGTTGATAATACGGTTAGATACCTTACCTAGGAAGTCATATGGTAGGTGTGCCCAGTGAGCAGTCATGAAGTCGATAGTTTCTACGGCACGTAGAGATACAACCCAATCGTACTTACGGCCATCGCCCATTACGCCAACTGAACGCACTGGTAGGAATACCGTGAATGCTTGAGATACTTTGTGGTAAAGGTCAGCAGCGTGAAGCTCTTCAATGAAGATAGCATCAGCACGACGCAGTAAATCACAGTACTCTTTCTTCACTTCGCCAAGTACACGAACACCTAGACCAGGACCTGGGAATGGGTGGCGATAAAGCATGTTGTATGGAAGACCAAGCTCTAGACCGATCTTACGTACTTCATCTTTAAACAGCTCACGTAGAGGCTCAACAAGGCCCATTTCCATATCATCAGGAAGACCACCAACGTTGTGGTGAGATTTGATTACGTGTGCTTTACCTGTCTTAGATGCTGCAGACTCGATTACGTCTGGGTAGATAGTACCCTGAGCAAGCCATTTAGCATTCTTCAGTTTCTTAGACTCTTCGTCGAAGATATCTACGAATACGTGACCGATGATCTTACGCTTCGCTTCTGGCTCAGCTTCGCCTTCCAGAGCGTCAAGGAAACGATCTTCCGCATCAACTTTAATGATGTTTAGGCCGAATTGGTCACCAAACATCTCCATAACCTGCTCACCTTCGTTTAAACGAAGAAGGCCGTTATCAACAAATACACATGTTAGTTTGTCGCCGATAGCGCGGTGAGCAAGCATCGCTACTACTGATGAATCAACACCACCAGAAAGACCAAGGATAACTTCATCGTCACCTACTTGCTCTTTAATACGTGCAACTGCATCTTCAATGATAGACGCTGAAGTCCACAGACCTTCACAACCACACGCGTTAAGAACGAAGTTCTCAAGCATTTTTAAGCCGTTTTTAGTGTGCGTTACTTCTGGGTGGAATTGAACACCGTAGTATTTCTTCTCTTCGTTTGCCATTGCAGCGTATGGGCAAGTGTCTGTCTCTGCGATTTTTGTGAAATCAGCAGGGATTTCAACCACTTTGTCACCGTGGCTCATCCAAACGTCTTGAGTTGTCTCAAGGTCAGTGAAAAGTGCAGATTCACCCGTCACTTGTACAGCAGCGTAGCCGAACTCGCGCTCAGTAGACGTTGCTACTTTACCGCCAAGTTGCTCAGCCATCGTTTGCATGCCGTAGCAGATACCGAAGACAGGAACACCTGAATCAAATACGTACTGAGGTGCACGTGGAGAATTCTCTTCCGTTACACTTTCAGGGCCACCAGATAGGATGATACCGTCTGGATTGAATTCACGAATATCCGCTTCTTCTACGTCCCAGCTCCAAAGTTCACAGTAAACACCGATCTCACGAATACGACGAGCTACTAGCTGTGTGTATTGAGAACCGAAGTCCAGAATTAGAATACGTTGGTCATGAATATTTTTAGTCATTGTAAGCAGTCTTATTGGCTATGTGATAAAACGGAGGCGAGTTTACTCACCTCTGATTAACTCTTCAAGAAATAAAGCAAACGTTTTCGTTGGTTATCTGTAACCTCGTGTTTTGAGAAAATCAGACTTTCTGCAAAACAGGCGGTAGATAAAATAATGTGCCGACTAAATCAGCACATTATTCAAACGTTTGGACGTATTATTAACCTAAACGGTAGTTAGGTGCTTCTTTCGTGATTTGAACATCGTGTACGTGAGATTCTTTCATGCCCGCACCAGAGATACGAACAAACTCAGCTTTAGTACGCATATCTTCAACAGTTGCAGAACCCGTTAGGCCCATGCTTGAGCGTAAACCGCCCATCTGTTGGTGAACGATCTCTTTTAGACGACCTTTGTATGCGATACGACCTTCAATACCTTCTGGAACAAGCTTGTCTGCAGCGTTATCAGATTGGAAGTAACGGTCAGAAGAACCTTGAGACATAGCGCCAAGAGAACCCATACCACGGTAAGACTTGTAAGAACGACCGTTGTAAAGGATAACTTCACCCGGTGCTTCTTCAGTACCCGCGAACATTGAACCAACCATCACACAAGATGCGCCAGCAACGATAGCTTTACAGATATCGCCAGAGAAGCGGATGCCGCCATCTGCGATTACTGGAATACCGTATTCGTTTGCTACTTCAGCTGCGTCTGCAATTGCTGTTACTTGAGGAACACCAACACCAGTAACGATGCGAGTCGTACAGATTGAACCCGGGCCGATACCTACTTTAACCGCACTAACACCCGCTTCGATAAGAGCACGAGCGCCAGCGCCAGTTGCTACGTTACCACCGATAATTTGTAGGTCAGGGTATGCAGCACGCGTATCGCGGATACGGTTAAGTACGCCTTCAGAGTGACCGTGTGAAGAGTCGATAAGTAGAACGTCTACGCCAGCTTCAACTAGAGCAGCAACGCGCTCTTCGTTACCAGCACCAGCACCAACAGCTGCACCTACACGTAGGCTGCCGCGCTCATCTTTACAAGCGTTTGGTTTACGTTCTGCTTTGTGGAAATCTTTTGCAGTGATCATTCCCGTAAGTTGGAAGTCATCATTTACAACAAGAACTTTTTCAACACGCGCTTCGTGCATTTTCTCTTGAACTTCTTCACGAGTTGCACCTTCTTTAACAGAAGCAAGGCGAGCTTTAGGCGTCATTACTACGTCAACTTTCTTAGAAAGGTCAGTCACAAAGCGAACGTCACGGCCAGTAATAATACCAACAAGTTCGTTTGTTTCAGTAACAACAGGGAAACCGGCGAAGCCGTGTTTTTGAGTAAGAGCTACAACATCAGCGATTGTCGCGTCAGGGTTTACAGTAACAGGGTGAGAAACCACACCTGCTTCGTAAATTTTAACCTGGCGAACCATTTCAGCTTGCTGTTCAATAGACATGTTCTTATGAATGAAGCCTATTCCGCCTTCTTGCGCCAGTGCAATCGCTAGGCGAGCTTCTGTCACAGTATCCATCGATGCAGAGATCATTGGGATGTTTAGGGAAATATTCTTCGTCAACTGAGTGCGAAGATCAGCTGTATTAGGGAGAACGGTGGAGTGTGCTGGCACTAGCAGTACGTCGTCGAATGTCAGCGCTTCTTTGGCAATTCTTAGCATTTGCAATATCTCACAATAATAGGAGTAAAAAGAAACAATCCAATCTCATCGTTTCGCCTAATGAGGGCAGCCAATTAAGGAAAATCAAACTGCATTTGGATTAGATATTGCGGACGGATTATACGGCCAACGAAATCGCTTGGCTACACATTTTTATACTTTTAATTTGCATTTACCCCCTTGCTATGTATTATATTGCCGCTATCTTCCATACTCACGCCCAGTGAGATTCCAAGAGAAAGACCTTCCTTCAAGGATAGATAGCGCTTCTATGACCAATCCAAACATCTTTACTGTTTCTCGCCTCAATTCAGAGGTTCGTCTCCTATTAGAAAACGAAATGGGAATAGTCTGGCTCGTTGGTGAAATCTCAAATTTCTCTGCACCTGTCTCTGGTCACTGGTACCTCACGCTTAAAGACTCTCGCGCTCAAGTTAAGTGCGCTATGTTTCGTGGCAATAACCGTCGTGTGACTTTTAAGCCTCAGAACGGTAATCAAGTGCTAGTTAAAGCGCGCCTATCTCTTTATGAGCCACGCGGTGATTATCAACTGATCATCGAAAGCATGCAGCCAGAAGGTGACGGCAAGCTTCAGCAAGAGTTTGAAAAACTTAAGATGAACTTGGCGGCGGAAGGTTTATTTGCTCAGTCCAGTAAACAAATTCTTCCAGAACATCCTAAATGTGTTGGTGTTATCACCTCTAAAACAGGCGCTGCCCTCTTCGATATTCTCGATGTACTGAAAAGGCGCGACCCGTCATTGCCAGTCATCGTATATCCGACTATGGTACAAGGTGAAGGAGCTTCGATTCAGATCGCTCAAGCGATTGGGCGTGCCAATGAACGCAATGAGTGTGATGTATTGATCGTTGGCCGAGGCGGCGGCTCATTAGAGGACTTATGGTGTTTCAATAACGAGATCGTTGCTCGCACCATTGCAGCAAGTCAGATCCCGATTATCAGCGCCGTTGGACACGAAGTTGATGTCACTATCGCCGATTTCGTCGCAGATATGCGAGCTCCAACGCCATCAGCAGCCGCTGAATTGGTTAGCCGTGACAACAGTCATAAAGAGCAAGCTTATGCGTCTAAACGTGCTCGTTTAGTGAGTGCGATTCGTCATGTACTAATAAAACAAGCGCAATCAACTCAAACGTTGAAATACCGCTTAGAGAAACAACACCCGAGCTACCAACTGCAAAAGCAGAGTCAGCAGCTTGATGACTTAGACATGCGTTTGCGTCGTGGTATGACTCAATACCTAAAGCAACATGCTCAGCGTGTTGAACGTAAGCAGCACCAACTTCAGCTGAACTCGCCAGTGAAACGCCTTGGTGAACAGAAACTGCATCTACAACGTTCAGAGCAAAAGCTATTGGATGCAATGGACAAGACATTACTGACTACTCGCCACCAACTAGCCATGGCTGCCGAGAAGTTAGAAACAGTAAGTCCATTAGCAACCCTAAAACGTGGCTACAGCATCACCCATTCAGCATCGAGTAAAACTGTGTCATCGATTAACGATGTCGAAATCGGTGAAGTGATCACCACCCAAGTTGAAGACGGTGTGATTGAATCGCAAGTGACAACAAGAGTCGCTAAGAGCGAGCTCTAGGTTCATTAGATACAAAAAAGACCAACTCTTCGGTATTGAGTCTCTGATATAACATTACAGATAGTCGTTTAAGCGATTCGGCTTAAGTCTATTCCGCAGGTTGAAATACAAACTTTACTCTCGATTTAGATTTAAGCTCATTACACTCACCATTACAAAAATAGCTCGCTGCACCACAGGCTTGAAGCTTCTCAAGTTGGCTGCTGCACTCAGGGCAAAACCCAACCTTAGTAAAGTGTGCCTGACAACTTTCACAGTGATACTTTCCATCCCAACCTAGCTCTGATTGGCACTTAGGGCAGATATTTTCACTCATTAGCATTTCCTAACTCACTACTTTTTTACAATCTACCACTGCTAAGACTTAGCTTGCTTGATTTGGTACATGTTCTTATCAGCTTGTGCGATCAAGCCTTCCAATGACTCAGGATCTTTCTCATAAGAAAGTCCAACGCTGACAGAAAACTGAGTGCCATCGATATAGAGAGCTTGTTCCAAGGTTCTTTCTAAGCTTCGATAAAAGTTCAGCACACTTTCTTGATCATCAAAGCAAGAGAACACGACAAACTCATCGCCCCCATAGCGCCCTATCTTGGCACAGGCAGTAGTTGCCTCATCAAGCACTTTTGCAACGGCTAACAACACATCATCACCAAAGCTGTGGCCAAACGTATCGTTTATTGACTTAAATTTATCGACATCAACAAACAGGCATGCCATCACTTTTTCAGTAAAACAGCGGTTAGTTAACACCTGCTCGGCTTCTATCAGCAATGCTCGGCGATTCAAACTGTGTGTTAGAGAGTCTCGATTGGCAAAAAAGTTGAGTTGATTCTCTAA
Source organism: Vibrio sp. 10N.222.48.A3 (assembly GCF_041475345.1). Taxonomy (NCBI): domain Bacteria; kingdom Pseudomonadati; phylum Pseudomonadota; class Gammaproteobacteria; order Vibrionales; family Vibrionaceae; genus Vibrio; species Vibrio sp. 10N.222.48.A3. The sequence goes on from NZ_JBFRVX010000083.1 coordinate 7,032, forward strand.
CTCATACTTCTCAAGCGCGACTGAATACAGAGAAGCCAATAACTCTAAGATCTCAAGTTCAAACTCATGAGGTTCAGAGATGTACTGACTGTAAATTGCGAAGGTACCCAATACGTGACCATGTGAAGAGATGATTGGCACTGACCAACATGCATGAAGGTTAGCCTGGTTGGTTAAGGCTAAGAAAGGAGTCCAATTCGGGTGTGCATTAATATTGGAGACCATGACAGCTTTCTTAAGTGCCGCCGCTTCGCCACAGGAACCAATTCCGGCACCAACCCCCACCCCTTCTATCTGCTGGTTATAAAAATCAGGCAAGTTTGGAGCATATTCTAAATGTAATGTATTCGATTCGGGGTTTAGCAATAGGATAGAGGCCATCCTTTGACCAAAAATCTGCTCGGTGAGTTGAATGATCTTACGATTTAATTCTTTGCGATCCAACCCAAGGGCAAGCTTTCGAAGCAAACTGTTTACTGCTCGGTGACCTTCTAATAAAAATTGTTGTTTCATTCACTAAAGCTTTCAATTATATGGTGGGAACAGCTTGTTCTTATGCAAGCCTATATACTGGTCAATATTAACACACTAAATTACCACAACACACCACCGAAGATCATAGGTTGATCTTTTGCTTTATCTACTTTGATCAGCGATCTACCCCAAAAAGAATATTTATATCACCACACACCGAAAGCATAAGTTACATATACTGCATTTCAATTTACAATGGAATATATGACTATAAACAAACCAATAAAACCAAAAATGCAGAACAATCTATTTTCGATCTTTAATTGAGATCATCGAGAGACACACGTCTGCATTTCGATATGTTGGTCATCTAATTGGGTTAACTTAACCGACAATGCCTTAAGTTCTGAAGTATTGTCGATGTGAGTACCACCACACGGAATAGACACTAAAGTCTCGTCATCTAGCTGCCATTCCCAGTAGCGAGAGTCTGTTAACGCCTCACCTTCTAGTCTCATCGTTACAAGAGTCGATTCAACAAGCCAGCCTGCAATCATCTGGTTGATGTCGGCCTCAATGCCATCAAGGTTAGTTAGCATGTCAGCAACGTTCAGACCGCGTTTCTTCAAGGTTTTACCTAAACGATACTTATCGGTACACAACTCTGGAGTAACAAAGCTAGTCACCTGTGCGTAGCTATTGAAGTCATAGCTGCCGAATGGATCTTTTCTGTCTGCATCTTTACGCCAGTAACTCTCAGCCAATACTTTATTCAACGCTAAGAAAGCAATATGTCCGGCACTATGACCGCGGCTCAAACTGGCTTGGTGCTCTTTATCAACCGACAACTCAATTTCATCGCCAATGTTAATCATAGAAGCTGATACAGGTAGTTGGTGGACAACCACAAACGCCCACCCTTCCGTATCACGCTTAACAGGGATATCTGCTGCAATATAAAGATTTCCAGTAGATTGCTCTATTGCACCAACAAGGCAATCTTCAACAATATACTGTTCACCACCTACGCTGACAAAACCTCGGTCTGCTGGGTGATCGGGCCAAATATGACTCACAGGGTGGAAAGGTGTCACGTCAGTGATCAAGTGAGTTTTGCTGTCGTCACTTTCAACGTACACCGCTTTTGCATTGAGCAGCCAAGTTTGATGACAAAATTGAGTGATGGTTGGTGTGATAACTATTATTGGTTTCATGGATGTCGCTGGTGTCATTGAATCGCTAGTGGTCATATCGTTCTTCTTTTGAAATTGAGTCTAATTCGTTAACCCATCACGATATGGAGATATGAGGTTATGGCTTAACGTGAATTTTGCTTAAAAAAATACCCGAGACAGGCTCGGGTATCAAATCTATTGGAAAGGTTTACTTACGACCTTTAACCATGCTCATCATACGCTTACGTTTACGTTCTTGAGAAATTGTCAGCTTGGTTGTCTTAGCTTCAAATGGGTTCTCGCTGTTCTGGAATTGAATGCGAATAGGTGTACCCATAATCTCTAGTGAACGACGGTAGTAGTTCATCAAGAATCGTTTGTATGAATCTGGCAAGTTACGTACTTGGTTACCGTGGATAACGATAATCGGTGGGTTGTAGCCACCAGCGTGCGCGTATTTCAATTTAACACGACGGCCACGAACCATAGGTGGTTGGTGATCATCAGTCGCCATCTTCATGATACGAGTAAGTACAGAAGTACCAACACGAGTCGTTGCTGACTTATAAGCTTCTTGAACAGACTCAAACAAGTGACCAACACCAGTACCGTGAAGTGCAGAGATAAAGTGAATACGTGCGAAATCAACGAAACCTAAACGACGGTCTAGTTCTTTCTTAACACGATCTTTAACGTCGTTATCTAGGCCATCCCACTTGTTTACGGCAATAACAATTGAACGACCAGCATTCAACGCAAAGCCTAACAAGCTTAGATCTTGATCTGAGATGTTCTCGCGAGCATCGATAAGCAGTAATACAACGTTAGCATCTTCAATCGCTTTCAGTGTTTTAACCACTGAGAACTTCTCAACTGTTTCGTTGATATTTTTACGGCGACGAACACCCGCAGTATCAATCAGAACGTATTCACGCTCATCACGCTGCATCGGAATGTAAATAGAGTCACGAGTTGTACCTGGCATATCGTAAACAACAACACGTTCTTCACCAAGAATACGGTTAGTTAGCGTTGATTTACCTACGTTAGGACGACCAATGATCGCTAGCTTAATCGGTTGATCTTGAAGGCGCTTGAATTCTTCTTCCGCTTCTTCTTCAGTGAAATCAACTTGCTCTTCTTCTTCGTCTTCAAATTCAGTTAAATCGCTTACTTCGCCATTCTCAGCTTTTAACGCTTCAGCGAATGGGTTTAGAGCAAGATCAATCAACGCTGTTACACCACGACCGTGCGCTGCAGCGATTTGGTACATGTCTTCTACGCCTAGTTGCCAGAAATCAGCACTTGCAGCATCAGGGTCGATACCATCAACCTTGTTTACTACTAGCATTGAAGGCTTTTCTAGTTGACGAAGGTGCTTAGCAATAGCTACGTCTGAAGGTGTTAGACCCGCACGACCATCTACCATAAATAGAACGACATCAGCTTCATCAATCGCCGCGAGCGACTGTTCAGCCATTTTAGTTTCAACACCTTCTTCGGTACCGTCGATACCACCAGTGTCGATAACAATAAAGTCATGCTCGCTAAAATGAGCATGACCGTATTTACGGTCACGCGTTAAGCCAGGAAAATCCGCAACCAATGCATCACGAGTTCGAGTCAATCGGTTAAATAACGTAGATTTACCTACGTTCGGACGCCCTACTAGAGCAACAACAGGTACCATAACAACCTCTACAATTTCTTCTCTAAATGTAGTTATAGGTAAGCACTTGATCGCAAGTTTAAACTCTTACCTATAACCACACGGTTTATTAATTTATAACAACAAAACGGCTCCTAGCTGTTACCAACCAGGAGCCGACTGTGAATTATATCACGCTTTTATTGGCTAATCGTTAGTTTCTTTACATCGCCATTGCGAGTCGTCACTAAGTAGCCTTCAGGCATTTCAATTGGCGCAACCGCAAAGCCGCTATCATCGACCAACTGTTGAGCAACAAACTCACCCGATGAACGATCTAACCAGTGCAGATAACCTTCAGTATCACCAACAACCACATAACCATTAATAATAGCAGGTGCTGTCAGTAAGCGGTTTTCTAACAATGGAGTGCTCCACAGTTCAGTACCACTACGCGCATCAACCGCAACCACATGGTCTTTGTCAGTCACAACGAACAAACGGCTGCCATCACTTGCTAAATCAATCGCTGACGAGTAGTTACGTTTCCAAACTGGCTTACCAGAACGAAGATCGATAGCAATCAGTTGACCATTGATACCTACGGTATATAGGGTGCCGCCAAGAACAACCGGTGATGCATCAACATCAACCAAACGATCAATTTCCGTTGCGCCTTTTGGTGTACCTACTGGCTGTTGCCAAATAAGCTGACCACGATCAACGATAGCTGCGGCTAAACGACCATTTGCCGTACCCCAGAATACACCACCTGAAACCGTAACAGGTGAGCTATCGCCACGAAGTGTTAGGCTTGGTACTTCTGTACTGATGGTCCATTTTTGCTCACCGCTTTCTTGATCTAACGCGGTCAACATGCCACGACTGGTATGAACAATAACCATGTTGCTTTCAGTTGCTGGGGATGCAAGCACCTCACCATTCACTGATACACGCCACAGCTCTTCACCGGTTGATTCATCCAGCGCGATCACTTCGCCATTTTCAGAACCAACAAATACCTTGCCGTAAGCTGCCGTTAAGCCACCCGATAAACGAGCCAGTACTTCTTTCTCAAGATCGACTTTCCAAAGCTCTTTACCTGTTTCAGGGTCAAGCGCTTTAACCATACCTTCACGGCTTGCAACAAATACTTTGTCGTAAGCCAATTCTGGCGTTAGTTTTGAAAAGTAGTGACCAACACCATCACCAACCGACGTAGACCATTCCTGGCTAGGAGTAAACTCGCTGTTTACCGTTGGTACTGGTGCCATGATTACGGTGTCTTCTTCACTTGCACAGCCCGCTAGCAGGCCAAGAGCAATCGCACACAACGCCGCTTTTGGAAACATCTTCTTCATTCAAAGCGCCTTATTTAGCTAGGTCGTCAAGTTTGATTTGAAGCGTTTGGCTCGCATCAGCAGCTTGTTGAGCTTCAGAGTATGCACTGTAAGCTGCATCTGTGTCGCCTTTACGAAGTGAGATATCACCACGCAGTTCAGCAACACGGCCTTTCCAAGATTCGTCAGTCATCGCTTCAAGATCAGTCAATGCTGCGTCAAATTCACCTTGCTCAGCTTTGATACGAGCAACACGGTAAGTCAGTAGTGGCGCTAATGCCGCGTCCTTAGTTGCCGATTTTGCCCACTCAAGTTGTTCTAGTGCAGCTGTAAGGTCACCCGCTTGAACTTGCGCTTTTGCTAATTGCATAGCAGCAAGTACTGAATATTCAGCGTCTTTGTTTGCGTCGATGAAAGCTTGAATATCAGATTGAGCATCAACGCCTTTAGCATCTAGAGCTGAGATTGCAGAGGTGTAGCTTTCTGAAGCGGCTTCACGCGCTTCAACGACTGAATCTTGGTAATAGCGCCAACCAAATAGGCCACCTAAACCAATAACCGCACCAAAGATTACGGCTTTGCCATTCTCTTTCCACCAATCTTTAATGGCTTCAACTTGTTGCTCTTCGCTATCGTAAAGTTCCACTTCCTGTCCTCTTTAATTCTTTAAACGCCAGCATAGTGCTGACGTTGATATTCATGATGAGCGTTTGCTCAATGGCTTAGATTAACGCAGCAACTTTTTCTGCAACTTCCGTTTGAGACACGGTTTGTTGCTCGCCGCCAACCAAATCTTTTAGCACAACTGTATTGTCAGCAACTTCGTTCTCACCAAGTACCAACGCCACAACAGCACCTACTTTGTCAGCACGTTTGAATTGCTTCTTGAAGTTACCACCACCGAAGTGGTTCATCACACGTACGCCTTCAACGTTATCGCGTAATTGATTCGCTAACTGCATGCCCGCGATCATTGTACCTTCGCCAGCAGCAACCATGTATACGTCAACACTACGACGAACTTCTGTAAGTTCTAGCGTTTCCATCATAAGGACTAGACGCTCTAGACCCATAGCGAAGCCAACAGCATTGGTTGCTTTGCCGCCGAGTTGTTCAACAAGACCATCGTAACGGCCACCACCACATACTGTACCTTGGGCACCAAGGCTGTCTGTGATCCACTCAAATACGGTGCGGTTGTAGTAATCTAGGCCGCGTACTAGACGCTCGTTAACTTGGTATTCGATACCAACAGCGTCAAGAAGTTCACACAAACCAGCAAAATGTTGCTTCGATTCTTCACCTAGATATTCAGATAGTCGAGGTGCGTCACCTAAGATAGCTTGAACATCCGGGTTCTTAGTATCCAGAACACGTAGAGGGTTAGTGTGCATGCGACGTTTGCAGTCTTCATCTAGCACATCAATGTGTTGCTCAAGGAAAGCCACTAACGCAGTACGGTAGCTTACGCGATCTTCTTGAGAACCGATTGAGTTCAATTCAAGACGAACGTGCTTATCGATACCTAGTTCACGCCATAGACGTGCTGTCATCATAATAAGTTCAGCGTCAACATCTGGGCCGTCTAGGCCAAACACTTCAACACCACATTGGTGGAATTGACGGTAACGACCTTTTTGAGGACGCTCGTGACGGAACATTGGGCCCATGTACCATAGGCGCTGTTCATCACGGTTAATAAGGCTGTTTTGAATACATGAACGTACACAACCTGCTGTTCCTTCTGGACGCAGCGTTAGACTGTCACCATTGCGGTCATCAAAGGTGTACATCTCTTTAGAAACAACGTCTGTCTCTTCACCAACCGCACGGCTAAATAGGTTTGTTTCTTCAACGATAGGCATACGTACTTCGTTGTAACCGTATGCGCTCACCACACTTTTAACTGCGCTTTCTACTTTCTGCCACAGTGGTGATTGAGTTGGAAGGCAGTCGTTCATGCCTCGAATTGCTTGGATATTTTTAGCCACAGTATTTATTCCGTAATTTCTCACGACCAGGTATCAGTGCGAATAGACAATCACACCCCATCGCGTTGTATTAATCTTCTAAGTTTTCTACATCAATGCGATTTGCTTTATCAAGCACTGATGCTTTTGCACGAATCTTAGCTTCAAGTTTGTCGACAAGGTCATCGTTATCGAAGCGCTCTTTCTGACGCTTACCGTCTTCGTAAAAAGCACTCTTACGTGCACTACCAGCTAGACCTAAGTGAGACACTTCAGCTTCACCAGGGCCGTTAACCACACAACCGATGATAGATACATCCATTGGAGTAATCACGTCTTCTAGGCGCTCTTCAAGGGCATTAACGGTGTTAATAACATCGAACTCTTGACGAGAACAGCTCGGGCACGCAATGAAGTTGATGCCACGCGAGCGAATGCGCAAAGATTTAAGAATATCAAAGCCAACTTTGATCTCTTCAACAGGATCAGCCGCTAACGAGATACGCAGCGTATCGCCGATACCTTCAGAGAGAAGCATGCCTAAACCTACCGCTGACTTCACAGAACCTGCACGCGCACCACCCGCTTCGGTAATGCCAAGGTGAAGAGGTTGATCAATCTGCTTAGCAAGCAAACGGTAAGAACCGACGGCTAGGAATACATCAGACGCCTTAACGCTGACTTTAAATTGATCAAAGTTCAAACGGTCTAGGATGTCGACGTGACGCATTGCAGATTCAACAAGCGCTTCTGCTGTAGGCTCTGTGTATTTCTCTTGGATCTCTTTTTCAAGAGAACCGCCGTTAACACCAATACGAATCGGGATATTCATATCACGAGCACAATCCACAACAGAGCGAATGCGGCTTTCGTTACCGATGTTACCTGGGTTGATACGCAGACAGTCAACACCGTATTCAGCCACTTTAAGTGCGATACGGTAGTCGAAGTGAATATCAGCAACCAAAGGAACAGAGACCTGCTGCTTGATTAGCTTAAAGGCTTCAGCTGCATCCATAGTCGGTACAGATACGCGAACGATATCAGCGCCAACTTTTTCCAGAGCTCTAATTTGAGCAACGGTCGCGGCTACATCTGTTGTTCTTGTGTTGGTCATGGATTGCACAGCAATTGGTGCACCATCACCGATCGGCACATCACCCACATAAATACGGGTTGATTTGCGACGAATAATAGGAGATTCGTGTTGCATATTAACTCTAAGGTAAGGTTATTCTAGCTACTTTGCCTGAAGTATACCCAGAAAGGTCGACAGGTTCACTTGCAAATGTCATCGATACGCCCTCTGGCGCACCTAGAATCACTTTATATGGCGCAGTTCCTGATAGATTTAACGACTGACCTGCTTTTTTGATGCCAGTCGACAAGGTTTTGCCCGAAGCATCTTTCACTTGGATCCAGCAATCAGCAGAGAACTGCATCACTAACTCGTTAATCACAGCTTCAGGCGCAGTGCTTGCTTCAACAGCTTCTGCATTAGCAGCAATTTCAGCATTAACAGCAACTTCAGCAGTTTGTTCTGTCTCTGTTGCTTGCTGTGCAGTAGTTTCGTCAGTTGAAGTAACAGAATCTTCCGCATCGCTTATCGCAGCAAGGTCATCAGTACTTTCAACAACAGAAGAACCCTCTTCATTTTGTTCAGCTTCAATCACTTCTAAAGAGGTGAATTCAGGGGCAAGTGATTCTTCTACAGCTAGCTCTTCTGAGCTTTCAGTATTAGCTAAAGATTGAGATAGGGTGTCTTGTTGTTGGTTCTGCCACCACCACAGTGAGGAGATACCCGCAATTACCGCAAAAATGCTCCAAGTAAGGATCATAATACGGCTGTTGTGCTTCTCGGTTTTGGTCTTACGAGAAAAGCTCAACATTTCTTGTTCTTGATGTTGAGCGTCACCAGCATGATGGAGTGCGCTCAATACGACCTTTTCGTCAAGATTGACGTATTTCGCGTATGAACGAATGTAGCCACGCATAAAGGTGGCAACTTGATCTGACTCGAATTGGTTTTCTTCAATTTGTTGGATCAGCGTAACGCGCAGCTTTAAACGATCAGAAATCTGCTTTTGTGTTAAACCAAGAGATTCTCGTTTATTTTTAAGCAGCGTTCCCGCTTCGATTTCTGGAGCGACAGTTTCTTTTGTTTGTGTTTCGTGTTCTGTGTTCATAGAGAGTGAACTTCTAAAGTATTATCGCAGGTTGATGAGAGCATTTTTATTGTCGTTTAAGCTCAATCTAACAACCCACTTTGTGTGGAATTTTTCCTGTTATCTAAATCATCAACCCTTAAAGACGAACATCACCCATTGACTATGGATGACCTTCTCAGGAAGCTAGTTTATCAAGTAGCCAACCTAAATAGACACATTGATGATTATCGGGTAACAAGCGAGCACTTAAATTAATTTAAGATGAGTTAATCATAAGCTAATGCCATTGCAAGGCAAAAACACTTTAAACAAAATTTACCGTCAGCTCATGGTTTTGTCCAAAATTTGACGAAAAATGTAAGAAAGCGTGGGGAAAAAATCCAATTATTGGAAATTCACCTTCCAGAAAAGCAACAAGCCAGAAGGAATCCTTCTGGCTTGTTTAGATCTAAATGGTATTTAAACCGCTTTTACTTGAATCACATCACCTGCGATCAAGTTAGCTTCAGAGGCGGCTTTCAGCATTTTAGTACGCTTGGTTCTATCAATAACATCACCAACCAGCTGACCACATGCGGCATCAATATCATCACCACGAGTTTTACGAACCGTAACTGTGTAGTTGTATTCCATCAGCGTTTTTTGGAAGCGATCAATACGAGAGTTGCTTGGCTTCTTATAAGGCGAACCCGGATAAGGGTTAAATGGAATCAAGTTGATCTTACAAGGCGTATCTTTCATTAGCTCAGCAAGTTCACGAGCGTGGTCCATATCATCATTCACATGATCCAACAGAACGTACTCAACCGTTACTTTGCCGCGGTTAGCATTTGAAGAAGCAATGTAGCGACGAACCGATGCTAGGAAGTCTTGGATATCCCAACGATCGTTGATTGGCATGATTTGGCTACGTAGTGCATCGTTTGGTGCGTGTAGAGAAATAGCCAGAGCTACATCGATGTTGTCTGTCATCTGATCAAGACCAGAAACAACACCAGATGTTGATACTGTTACACGACGCTTAGACAGTGAGAAACCTAGATCATCAAGCATCAGCTCCAATGATGGAATTAGGTTCTTCATGTTCAATAGAGGTTCACCCATACCCATCATTACGACGTTAGTAATTGGACGACGACCCGTTTCTTTCTCTAAACCGATTTCACGTGCAGCACGCCAGATTTGACCAACGATCTCTGAAACTTTCAGGTTACGGTTGAAGCCTTGTTGAGCCGTAGAGCAGAATTTACATTCAAGCGCGCAGCCTACTTGCGAAGAAACACATAGCGTCGCACGATCACCATCTGGGATGTATACAGTCTCAACGTCTTGGTCACCAACGCTCATCGCCCATTTAATGGTGCCATCCGCAGAGTGCTGAGCTTCAGAAACGATAGGTGCAACAATCTCACAGCGATGCAGCAGTTTCTCACGTAACTTTTTGTTGATGTTGTTCATTTGTTCGAAGTCATCGACACCGAAGTGATAAATCCACTTCATCACTTGCTCTGCTCGAAACGCTTTCTCATTCAGTTCTTCTGTGAAAAATTTACGAAGACCTTTACGATCAAAATCGAGTAGATTGACTTTAGCTGTGGTCATGATGCCTCTCAATGACGGAACAATAATTAAGGGCGCGAATTGTACAGCCTTTACGCGACTTCAACAAGCACTGTAAAACCTTGTGTTTACTAAGACATTCAAACTTAAGTGATTAAAATTCACACAGTCAAATTTACCTGCTTAAGTTCGGCCAATTCAAAGAGAGATTCCCGATTACGCTCCTCCGTCGCTTTCGGGAATGACGGGCTTTAACCACCTAATACTCGCACCCTCTCCGACCTCCTACTAACGCGACTTGTTCGTCATTCCAGAACCGAGGAACGAGGTATCTGGAATCTCCAATAGTAAACTCAGACTCCTGATATGCTCCTTCTTCACTCTCAGGAATAACACGAGAACTCACCAGAAATGAAAAAGGCTTCACCGAAGTGAAGCCTTTATTGAGACTTGCTGTTGTCTGCTTATTCAGCTGGACGCGGGCAAATTTCAGATTCTGGGAAGAAGAATTCGATTTCGCGAGCCGCAGATTCAGGGCTATCACTGCCGTGTACTGAGTTGTAACGCATGCTGATTGCGTAGTCAGCACGGATAGTGCCGCATGCAGCTTCTTCTGGGTTAGTTTTACCCATTAGTTCACGGTAACGAGCGATCGCATTTTCGCCTTCAAGTACTTGAACCATGATAGGACCAGAAGTCATGAACTCTTTTAGTGGTCCAAAGAAATCTTTACCTTCATGTTCTGCATAGAAGCCACTTGCTTGCGCTTCTGTAAGAGAAACCATTTTAGCGGCAATAATCTGTAGGCCAGCTTTTTCAATGCGGTGGTAGATTTCACCGACAAGGTTACGCTTAACTGCATCCGGCTTAACAATTGAGAACGTTCTTTCTAGAGCCATAGGGATTCCTTCACTTCATTTTTTTGTTATTAAATACTGAAATTACTAAGATCATTCGATCTGAGTTTATGAATAAGCGGTATCGAAATACCGCTCACTCTTATTATTATTTTGCTTGGTCGATAAGAAGACGAGCCAGTGTACGAACACCCATACCAGTCGCGCCTGCAGCCCACTTATCACTTGATGACTTGCGGTAAGTACCCGCGCAATCCATGTGAATCCAACCTTTTTTGTAGTCATCTACAAAGTAAGAAAGGAACGCGGCAGCTGTACTTGCACCCGGAGTGTAATCACCAGAGCTGATGTTTGAAAGATCAGCAAAGTTTGAAGGCAACATACCACGGTGGAAATCAGCAAGCGGCAATGGCCATAGACCTTCTTTCTCTTGGTTCGCAGCCGTTAGTGCTTGATGAGACAACTCATCATCAAAGCTCAATAATGCGTGGTAGTCGTTACCTAATGCATTTTTAGCCGCGCCAGTTAGCGTTGCACAGTCGATGATCAACTCAGGATTCTGAGCGCTTGCGAACATCAGGCCATCAGCCAAAACTAAACGACCTTCCGCATCGGTATTCATGATCTCGACAGTCTTACCATTTTTGTAAGTAATGATGTCGCCAAGCTTCAATGCACGACCAGAGATCATATTCTCTGCACAACATAAGATAAGCTTGATGCGCTTGTTCAGGCCACGTTCAATCGCAAGACCTAAACCACCGGTAATAGTCGCGGCGCCACCCATGTCAGCCTTCATTGCTGTCATGAATTGACCTGGCTTAATGCTGTAACCGCCTGAGTCGAAAGTGATACCTTTACCCACAAGACAAGCAAACACGGGTGCGTTTTCATCGCCGGTTGGGTTGAAGTCCAGTTGAAGCATTGCAGAAGTACGCTCAGAGCCGCGGCCTACCGCATAGATGCCTTCCCAACCTTCAGTTAGGAGATCTTTGTCTTTAACGATTTTCGCTTTAACAGTGCCTGCTGGTGCCACTGACTTGATGTATTCAGCTGCCATTGTAGCTAATTGACGAGGGGCAACTTCTTCAGCCGTTTTGTTGATGATGTCACGAGTCCAATCTGTCGCGCGGATACGTGCTTCTAATTCAACTTGATCAGCTTCAGCTAGAGCATCCCACTCCAATGCATTCTTTTTCTTTGGTCCACGGTAGCCTTGGTAAAAAGCCCAAACACTTTCTAGATCCCAGCCTTTACCGCTAAGTGCAACCAATGCGATACCTTGTCCGTCAAGCGTACGACCTGCACGTTGAACTGCGCCTAGATCGTGGCCTTCACCAATGTGAATTGTCGCTCCCGCTTCTGAAAACGATAAAATAGCTCTTGCTCCCCACTGAGGCTGGGCAGCTTCTTGACTTAAAAATACTGACATCTGTGTAGACATGATTTCTCCTTGTCATGAACCACTTTGAGTATGTGATTCTGATTGTTTTTTATTAGCGCACTGATGTTAGCATTATGTAGGAGGAAAATGTCATTTTGATAAAAAAACGGACCATAAGGTCCGCTTTTTTTAGTAAGAATTGTTAACTTGGCTGCGTTTTACATTGGACTGATACCAACCCGCGACCAAGTGATTAGACAAGAGGATTAATCCATCTCATCCATCCAGCACAATATAATGGCCTCTAGAATTTTCTCATTCGAGTGATTCGGCTCATCATCAAAATCTTCAAGATCTAGCACCCATTGATGCAAGTCCGTGAAGCGTACTGTTTTAGGATCGGTATCTGGGTATAAATCACATAGTTCAATCGCAATATCTCGCGAATCAATCCATTTCAAACTCATAACATTTCCTTATCTTTATCAGCGACGATTTGTCATCTTAGTGACTTATATTCTATGCCAGCTTTACTAACAGTTTTGGTCGAGCTTATTTCTTAGTGCTCTTCAGAAGCTAAGTTCAGTGTGTACTTTGGAATTTCAACTACAAGGTCAGTATCAGCCACTTTAGCTTGGCAACCAAGGCGAGATTCCATCTCTAAACCCCATGCTTTATCTAGCATGTCGTCTTCTAGGTCATCACTCTCTTCTAAAGAGTCGAAACCTTCACGAATCACGACGTGACATGTAGTACATGCACACGACTTCTCACATGCGTGTTCAATACCAATACCGGCCTTCAATGCAACATCAAGAACCGTCTCACCAGTTTTTGCTTCTAAAACAGCGCCTTCTGGACATAGATCTTCGTGAGGTAAAACAATAATCTTTGGCATGTTTATCTATTCTCTAACTATTAAATATTATCGACTGACTGACCTGACAGTGCAGCTCGAATTGATTTATCCATACGACGAGAAGCAAAGTCTTGGCTCGCTTTGTCGGTATTCTTAATTTCTAGTTCGATGGCATCAGCGCTTTCGCCATTACGCACTTCAATCAGTGCTTCAATAGCTTGCAGAAGGAGCTGTTTTTCTTGCTCATCAAGCAGCTCATCGCCATCAGCTTGCATTGCTGCAATAAGACCTTCGATAACACGATCTGCTTCTACACGTTGTTCAGCGAGAGCACGCGCTTGCATGTCTTCCTTAGCAAACGTCATCGAATCTTTCAGCATATTCGCCACTTCATTATCGCTTAAGCCGTAAGACGGTTTAACCTGAATTTCAGCTTGAACACCTGTGCTCTTCTCCATAGCAGTCACCGATAGCAGGCCATCAGCATCTACTTGGTAAGTCACACGAATATGCGCCGCACCAGCAGCCATTGGTGGAATGCCTTTTAGAGCAAAACGAGCCAATGAACGACAGTCATCAACCATCTCACGTTCACCTTGCACGGTGTGTACTGTCATTGCAGTTTGACCGTCTTTGAACGTGGTAAATTCTTGTGCGCGAGCAACAGGGATCGTGGTATTGCGTGGGATGATCTTTTCGACCAAGCCACCCATCGTTTCGATACCTAGGGAAAGAGGAATAACATCAAGCAGCAGCATTTCAGAGTCAGGCTTGTTGCCGACTAAGATATCCGCTTGGATAGAAGCGCCAATCGCAACCACTTCATCTGGGTTAATGCTGGTTAATGGCGTACGACCAAAAAAGTCACCGACCATTTCACGTACAAGTAACGTACGAGTTGAACCGCCGACCATCACGACTTCTAGAACATCATCCGCGTCAACTTCAGCATCTTTCAATGCACGACGACATGAAAGCAGTGTTTTCTTAACAAGCGGCTTAATGATGTCTTCAAACTCTTCACGAGTTAATGAACCAGCCCAACCCAACACTTCAACATTAACGCTTTCAGCTTCAGATAAGCCAATCTTCGCTTCTGTTGCTGCATCTAGAAGAATACGATTCTGTTCTGCGGTTAGCTCTGATAAGCCCATTTGCTCTTGGAAGTGCTCTGCGATCAAGTGGTCAAAGTCGTCTCCGCCTAATGCAGAGTCGCCACCCGTTGCTAATACTTCAAAAACACCTTTAGACAGGCGTAAGATAGAGATATCAAACGTGCCACCGCCAAGGTCATAAACCGCAATCACCCCTTCTTTACCTGAATCCAGACCGTAAGCAATCGCTGCCGCAGTAGGTTCATTAAGAAGACGTAACACGTGAAGACCAGCAAGTTGAGCCGCGTCTTTCGTACCAGCACGCTGTGCATCATCAAAATACGCAGGAACCGTAATTACGGCGCCAGATAACTCACCGCCTAACGTAGACTCAGCACGTTGGCCAAGCGCTCGTAGAATATCCGCAGAAACCTGGATTGGGTTCTTGTTGCCTTGTTCTGTGCGGATCACAGGTAAACCATTATCACTTTCTTCAAACTGATATGGCAGAGACGGGTATCGCTGTTGAATATCTGACAGTGAACGACCGATTAATCGCTTAACTGAGATAATGGTATTTTTAGGGTCAGTCTGCGCGTTAGCACGAGCTTCATCGCCAGTGGTGTACGACTCTGACGTATAGTGAACAACTGAAGGTAAAATGCTTCGACCTTGTTGATCAACGAGTGTACTTGCCTCGCCACTGCGTACTGCAGCAACCAACGAGTTTGTTGTACCTAAATCAATACCCACAGCAAGCTTGTGCTGGTGAGGAGCGGCGCTTTGCCCTGGTTCTGCAATCTGAAGTAGTGCCATGGATGTGTCCTTGTTATACAAACTAGCCGATCAAACGATCTTCAACTAATTCGATTTCATTCTTTAATTTTGCAATAAACTTAAGCTTTCTTACTCGGTCTGCAGCTTCTAGCCAAGCTTCGCTTTCGAGTTCTTGTTGGATAGCGCTTAATTGTTGTTTATACATTTTGCTAACCTTGCCTTCAAATGCAAATAGCGCATCTTCAGGATCAGAACTGTCTGCGATATCTTCCAGCTCTTCACGCAGTTCCATTTGCTCCATCAGGAACATCGGATCTTGCATGGTTTGTTGTTCGCCACGAATGTCTTCACCGTGTTGAACTAGCAGGTATTCTGCTCGGCTGATTGGATTCTTCAATACCTGATACGCATCGTTGATTTGTGCCGCTTTTTGCACGGCTAATAAGCGGTCACGCTCAGAAGCTATCGCAAATTTATCAGGATGGAATTGGCGTTGCAGATCTCTAAACTGAGAAGAAAGAAGGCTACCATCCAGTTGAAACTGAAGTGGTAGCCCAAATAATTCGAAATGATTCATGTAAAGGTGGTCCTAAGTTTAGGCTCTTTGTTCAGAGCCTAATTTTATTCTTCGCTTACAACGCTTAACGATTCAAGCGTTTAAACATTGAAGCTCTCACCACAACCACATTCGCCTTTCGCGTTCGGGTTGTTGAATTCAAAACCTTCGTTTAGGCCTTCTTTTACATAATCAAGCTCAGTACCGTCTAGGTATACTAGGCTCTTTGGATCAATGATGACCTTAACACCTGAGTGCTCAAACACTTCGTCTTCTTCGTTAAGCTCGTCAACGAATTCCAGTACATACGCCATACCCGAACAGCCAGTAGTTTTTACTGCTAAGCGTAACCCGAGACCTTTACCACGGTTATCTAGGAAAGCTTGAACTCGGCTTGCTGCCGTATCTGTCATGGTGATGGCCATACTACAACCTTGTGTTTTATATAAATTGAGAACTCAGGTGGGAGCACAAAGGGTGCTCCAAAATATTACTTATTTTGTCGACGTAATTACGGTATTGAAGCGATTAGTGCTTCTTTTTGTAATCCGCAACAGCTGCTTTGATTGCATCTTCAGCAAGAATTGAACAGTGAACTTTCACTGGTGGCAACTCAAGCTCTTCTGCGATTTCAGAGTTTTTAATAGCAGCAGCTTCATCAATACTTTTACCTTTAACCCACTCTGTAACCAGTGAGCTAGAAGCGATTGCGCTACCGCAACCGTAAGTCTTGAATTTTGCGTCTTCAATAATACCTTCTGCAGATACTTTGATTTGCAGTTTCATTACGTCACCACAAGCCGGTGCGCCAACCATGCCGCTACCTACACTTGGGTCTTCTTTATCAAACGAACCTACGTTACGTGGGTTTTCGTAGTGATCAATTACTTTTTCGCTATATGCCATGATAGTTACCTCGAATCCTCTATTTCCGTGAGATTAGTGATGAGCCCACTCAACAGTGTTCAAATCAATCCCTTCTTTATACATATCCCATAGAGGAGACATGTCGCGTAATTTGTTTACCGCTACACGGATTTGTGCAATCGCGTAGTCGATTTCTTCTTCCGTTGTGAAACGGCCGAATGAGAAACGTACTGAGCTGTGTGCCAGTTCATCGTTCAGACCAAGAGCACGTAGAACGTATGAAGGCTCTAGGCTTGCTGATGTACATGCAGAACCTGATGATACCGCTAGGTCTTTTAGAGACATAAGCAGAGACTCACCTTCAACGAAAGCGAAGCTCACGTTTAGGTTGTGTGGTACACGTTGGTCTAAGTCGCCGTTTACGGTTACTGCTTCTAGATCTTGAACACCTTTCAATAGGCGCTCACGAAGTGCTAGTGCGTGGTCGTAATCTTTCTGCATGTCTTGCTTAGCGATAGCAAACGCTTCGCCCATACCCACGATTTGGTGAGTAGCAAGCGTACCAGAACGGAAACCACGTTCATGACCGCCACCGTGCATTTGCGCTTCAAGGCGAATACGTGGCTTACGACGAACGTACAAAGCACCGATGCCTTTAGGGCCGTATGCTTTGTGTGCAGACATAGAGATAAGATCAACTTTCATCTCTTTTACGTCTAGTGGGATTTTACCCGCAGACTGCGCCGCATCAACGTGGAAGATAATCTTGCGTGCACGACATAATTCGCCGATTGCACCGATATCTTGGATTACACCAATCTCGTTGTTTACGTGCATGATAGAAACTAGAACAGTATCTTCACGCATTGCAGCTTGTAGCTTGTCTAGATCGATGATGCCGTTAGCTTCTGGCTCAAGGTATGTAACCTCAAAACCTTCACGCTCTAGTTGGCGACATGGATCAAGAACCGCTTTGTGTTCTGTTTTGCACGTGATTACGTGCTTACCTTTCTTCTCGTAAAAGTGCGCTGCACCTTTGATAGCAAGGTTATCTGACTCTGTAGCACCTGACGTAAAAACAATCTCACGTGGGTCTGCATTTAGTAGATCGGCAATTTGCTCACGAGCATTATCTACTGATTCTTCTGCCTGCCAGCCGTAACGGTGTGAACGAGATGCAGGGTTACCGAAGTTACCGTCCATCGTCATGCACTGAACCATTTTTTCAGCAACACGTGGATCGACTGGGCATGTAGCTGAATAGTCAAAGTAAATAGGCAGTTTCATTTTCTACTCCAATGTAAAAACTGACCGCTAAGAGCGGGCATTAACACCGTGAGGTGCTGCACTAATCGTTGTAGTGCTCGTATTTTTATGTGCAAAACCATTATTAACCGCAAGATCGATATCTTGACGATCAGAAATCTCTAAAACTTCGTTATCTTTCATTAGCTCACCGAGCGTAATGTCGTTTAAGAAGCTGCTGATTCGGGAGCTTAAATCACGCCATAAAGTGTGAGTTAAACAACGACTGCCACCTTGGCAATCTGCTCGACCGTGACACTTAGTTGCATCAACTGATTCGTCTACTGCAGCAATTACAGTTCCGACAGCGATGTCGCTCGCTTCAGCACCTAAACGGTAACCACCGCCAGGACCACGAACACTAGCAACTAAGCCAGCTTTACGTAACTTAGAAAATAGCTGTTCTAAGTAAGATAACGAGATGCCTTGTCGCTCTGAAATATCAGCCAGAGGAACTGGGCTTTTTTGCGAATGCAGTGCTACATCTAGCATAGCTGTTACCGCATATCTTCCTTTAGATGTAAGTTTCATATCACACCGTATCCACATTGTTTATGTGGTTGGAATCTTCCCATACCCGACTAAATTGGTCAAGTATTTAGTTGACTATTTTAGTCAGGTATTCACCCTTATTGTTTGTGCGGGCTTTATTTGTCGCTTTTGCTCTTCTCAATTGAAGTCAAAATGCCGCGTAGAGTGTTGATCTCTTGCAACTCTGGACGAGCTCGACTGAACAGACGACGTAGTTTATTCATCACCTGACCCGGCTTATCCTTAGAGATAAATTGGGTATCAATGATCACTTTTTCAAGGTGCTCATAGAACATTTCTAGTTCTTCGTGACGAGGGTACTCATCTTGTTGCTGTGGCTGATATTGGCTAGCGACCATATCAAGGTGAGCTACACGCACTTCGTAGCTCAGAGTCTGCACTGCCATTGCTAGGTTTAGTGAGCTGTATTCTGGGTTTGCAGGAATACATACATGGAAATGACACTTCTGAAGCTCATCATTGGTTAAGCCAGTGCGCTCACGGCCAAACACTAACGCTACAGGGTGCTTTTGACCTTCAACTGCAAATTTTTGTCCACATTCACGCGGCTCAAGCATTGGCCATTCAAGCGTACGAGAGCGTGCACTCGAACCAACCACCAAACCACAGTCTTTTACTGCTTCATCCAGTGTAGAAACGATGGTCGCGTTTTCCGCGATGTCACCTGCACCCGCAGCCAGTGCTAAGGTCTGCTCGTCAACTTCACATTGAGGGTCTACAAGAACTAACTGACTCAAACCCATCACTTTCATTGCGCGAGCTGCTGATCCGATATTTCCCGAATGAGACGTACCAACCAGAACGACTTTTACATTGTCTAACATGCTATATGACACCACTTTAAAAATAATCGCGAGATATTAACACATAGCTAAGTAAAATGGTCAGACCCTTCTCGGAATGTGAAATCAAGAGTTCAAAAAATAACCACTTCCCTTTTGGGGAAACTTTGGTATACTCGCCGCCGCTTTAAACTGTTCTTTAACATCTTGTGGGAAAAACCATATGCATCCAATGCTAAACATTGCGATACGCGCTGCGCGTAAAGCTGGCAACCATATTGCTAAATCTCTAGAAACAACTGATAAGATCGAATCGTCTCTAAAAGGTAACAACGATTACGTTACTAACATTGCTCAAGAAGCTGAGTACATGATCATTGAGACAATCAAATCATCTTACCCAGAGCACAGCATTATTTCTGAAGAGTCAGGCCTAACTGAAGGTAAAGATTCTGACGTACAATGGATCGTTGACCCACTAGATGGCACCAACAACTTTGTAAAAGGTTTCCCTCACTTCTCTGTATCTATCGCTGTTCGCATGAACGGTCGTACAGAAGTTGCTTGTGTTTATGACCCAATGCTAAACGAGCTATTCACAGCTCAACGTGGCGCTGGCGCTCAACTTAACAACGCTCGTATGCGTGTTACTCAACTAAAAGACCTTCAAGGTACTGTTCTAGCGACTGGTTTCCCATTCAAGCAAAAACAACACTCTGAATCTTTCATGAAGATCATCTCTGGTCTATTCGTTGATTGTGCTGATTTCCGTCGTACTGGTTCTCCAGCTCTTGACCTATGTTACCTAGCAGCTGGCCGTGTTGACGGTTACTTAGAACTAGGCCTTAAGCCATGGGATCTAGCAGCTGGCGATCTAATCGCTCGTGAAGCGGGTGCTATCATGACTGACTTTGCAGGCGGCACTGATTACATGACCTCTGGTAATGTTGTTGCTTCAAGCGCACGTGGTGTTAAGTCTATTCTTAAGCACGTTCGTGAGAACTCTAACGAAGGTATGCTGAAGTAATTCAGACCTTGCGTTAATGCTCTTTAGTTAAGAGCAGAAGATTTTCAAAGCCTCGCTATTGCGAGGCTTTTTTGTATCCGAGATACGAGATACGAGATACGAGATACGACCAAAATGTCGGTTAGTTGCAGTGAGCACAAATCACTGCTCTGTAAGCTGTATTTAGATCGCCACTAGATAGTGACTTAGCTACTTTGGCACTTGGTATTGGTATTGGTATTGGTATTGGTAAATACGACAATGTTCAGTCGGTTCCAAAAGCTAACCCACAATATACAGACATAAAAAAACCGCTAGTTGCCCAGCGGTTTTTTTGGTTTAGCGAAAGTTGTTAAGCCGTGGCCTAAGGCATTTCGTCAAACTCTTCACCTTCTTTGTCCACTTGTGGTGGCATTAGGTGTTCACGCGTAATACCCAACTTCATAGCTAGTGCAGATGCAACGTAGATAGAAGAGTAAGTACCAACGGTAATACCCAGTAGAAGTGCAGTCGCAAAGCCGTGAATCATAGCGCCGCCCTGAACGAACAGTGCGATAACTACGAATAACGTTGTACCAGAAGTGATCAATGTACGGCTCAATGTTTGTGTGATTGAGCTGTTCAGCACTTCAGGTGCCTCGCCTTTACGCATCTTACGGAAGTTCTCACGAATACGGTCAAATACCACTATGGTATCGTTGAGGGAGTAACCGACTACCGTTAGCAAGGCTGCTACGATGGTAAGGTCGACCTCAATTTGCATTAGAGAGAACACACCTAGTGTGATGATAACGTCGTGCGCTAGGGCTAATACAGCACCTGCAGCTAATCGCCATTCAAATCGCACTGATACGTAGATCAAGATACAGATCAGAGAAACAAGGATAGCAAGGCCACCAGCTTCTGTTAATTCGTCACCTACGTTAGGACCAACGAACTCGATACGACGCATCTCAACTTGCTCACCAGTACCATCTTTAATTGCAGACAGGATTTGGTTACCAAGCGTTTCGCCCGCAACACCATCACGTGGACGTAGACGAACCATTACCTCACGCGCAGAACCAAAGTTCTGAACCGTAGCATCACCAAAGCCTTCAGCTTCTAGTGCGCTTCGAA
Organism: Vibrio sp. 10N.222.48.A3; assembly: GCF_041475345.1. Classification (NCBI taxonomy): domain Bacteria; kingdom Pseudomonadati; phylum Pseudomonadota; class Gammaproteobacteria; order Vibrionales; family Vibrionaceae; genus Vibrio; species Vibrio sp. 10N.222.48.A3. Next base: position 28,525 of record NZ_JBFRVX010000083.1, read on the forward strand.
TGTCAGGTAGGTTTGCTGGCTCCTCAAAACCCACTTCAATCAGGGTACCACCAGTAAAATCTAGACCCCAGTTCAACGATTTCGTTGTTAGAGTATAGATGGCAGTACCAATCATCAAGATTGAGAATAAAAAGGCAACCTTTGACCAACGCATGAAGTCGATCATTTTGTCTGCTTTTAGAATCTGAAACATATTAATTCCTAGCCTTAGATCGACAGTTTCTTAACGCGTTTGCCGCCATACATCAGGTTCACGATACAACGTGTTCCGATAATAGCTGTAAACATTGAAGTCAAGATACCGATTGATAACGTTACCGCGAAGCCTTTAATCGCACCTGTACCGACAGCAAATAGAATGATTGCTGTTAGTAGTGTGGTGATGTTGGCATCGGCGATTGTACTAAATGCGTTTGCATAACCTTGGTGAATCGCTTGTTGTGGACTACGTCCATCTCGAAGTTCTTCACGTATACGCTCAAAGATAAGAACGTTGGCATCGACTGCCATACCGACCGTCAATACGATACCGGCAATGCCTGGTAGCGTCATTGTCGCGCCAGGAATCATCGACATCACACCAATAATCAACACTAAGTTAGCCATCAGAGCGACGTTCGCAATCAAACCGAAAGTACGGTAGTAAAGCAGTGTAAACAGCATTACTGCAGCCATACCCCAAACCATCGCCATGATACCCATATCGATGTTTTGTTGACCCATAGATGGACCAATCGTACGCTCTTCTACAATCGAGATAGGCGCAATCAATGCACCTGCACGTAGTAGAAGTGCCAAGTTATGAGCTTCAGCCGTTGAGTCGATACCTGTAATACGGAAGTTACGGCCAAGCGCAGATTGAATCGTCGCTTGGTTAATCACTTCTTCGTGCTTACTTAGGATCACTCGGCCTTCAGGTGTTTTACGACCGCTGTCTTTATACTCTGCAAATACGGTTGCCATTAGCTTACCGATATTTTGACGAGAGAATGTAGACATCTTGCTACCACCTTCGCTGTCTAGCGAGATGTTAACTTGTGGGCGACCATATTCATCAACACTTGAGCTTGCATCTGTAATGCTAGAACCGCCTAAGATAACGCGTTTCTTAAGTACTACAGGACGACCATCGCGGTCTTGCTTAATTTCACTACCAGCAGGAGCACGGCCAGAAGCTGCAGCGGCCAAATCGGCACTGCTGTCCACTTCACGGAATTCAAGAGTCGCGGTTGCGCCTAAAATTTCTTTAGCACGAGCCGTGTCTTGAACACCTGGCAATTCCACTACGATACGGCTAGCACCT
>NZ_JBFRVX010000084.1:0-3363 GCF_041475345.1 Vibrio sp. 10N.222.48.A3
CACTTATGTGGTACTTAAATGCATCGGAGGCACCATGTCTGATTATTCTTATTTCTGCGGTATCGACCTAGCTAAAAACCACTTTAGTCTTCATGCCGTAGACCAAAATGGTAAGGTCATACTTCATAAGTCAGTAACTCGCTCTAAACTACTGACTACAATAGCAAATATGCCACTCATGCGTATAGGCGTTGAAGCGTGTGGTGGTGCACATTATTGGGCAAGAACACTCAATACACTCGGTCACGACGCCCGCATTATGGCCGTTAAATACGTAATTCCTTATCGAACTAAGGGAAAAAACGACCTTAATGATGCTGTTGCCATATGCGAAGCTGTTCAGCGACCATCAACTCGCTTTGTACCCGTAAAATCCCCCGAGCAACAAGCCATCTTATCGGTACATAGAATGAGAGAGCATTGGGTTCGTGAACGTACCGCGCTTATGAATCGCATGCGTGCCCTACTCTCTGAATTCGGGTTGGTCATTCCTGTTGGCCGCTCTTCGTTAATGAAACAGGTTCCCTTAATGCTGGAAGACGCAGAAAATGAACTGCCACACCTCGCAAGAACGGTGATTGCCGATGCTTATCACCACCTTGGAGAATTGAATCAACGTATCGCCGATACTGAACAAGTCTTCGATTCTTTTGCTAAGGTCAGCACTAATGTTCAACGAGTGATGAAGGTTCGGGGCATTGGACCTCAAACCGCGACTGCGATACTCGCTTCGATAGGCAATGGCACTCAATTTGATAAAAGCCGTGATTTTTCTGCTTGGCTAGGACTCGTACCAAAGCAATATTCGACGGGAGGAAAGCCTCGCTTAGGTCGAATAACCAAACACGGCGACAAATACTTACGAACACTATTAGTTCACGGGGCAAGGACAGTCATTGCCAACCTTGGCGACAAGCAAGATAAGCTAAGTCAGTGGTGTCGAGGCGTTCTAGAACGAAGAGGAATGAACCGAGCGATAGTGGCACTTGCCGCGAAGAACGCACGAATTATATGGTCGCTTTTACACAATCAAACCGAATATGAAAACTATGCTGCTTAAGTAGAAACCTAAGCAGCATAAAGAGTTAAACCCACCGGGTCATTGCAGACGCTAATGATGGAGATAGGTTAAGACCACTTGCGGAGAGCCTGTTAATGCGGCGGACACACTAGATGTCATCTAACGAATAAGGCACCGCAGTCGCGCAAGTCATCAGGGCCACGACGTATGCGAATCGTCGATAAGTAGGCCGAATGTAGAGCGGCAGTCCAAAACCCATCAACATAAGTTTAGCGGATGTTTGACAACCGGGGGAATCCATGTAGCCGCATTAAGGTGTGAGCGGCGCTTGGCTATACTTGAGCGAAGCGAAACTGCCAAGCGTTGCGAATCACTCTTAAATGCTTTGTATGTGACTTGCTACGACTTCTCAATCAAGCTCTTAGTAAACTCTTCTAGTTTTGGATAGTTATCCAAGTCCATCTTATATAGCCTGTAAATTGAAGCAAACTGTTCCCACTTATACACTGCCACTTCGAAGTCACTCTCGTCCCTTGCAAAGTCGAACAAACCATTAACTAAAAACTGAAGCTCTGCAAGACTGTATAAACAGGACTTATAATATGGGTAATTCGTACCAGCTTCTGAAGGCATTGTCTCCATCCGAGAGTGATGAATCTGAAGTAACCTAAGTATCTTAGAAAGGTACTTACCTACTTCTGGTGGTGCATGCTTAATACAATCTTTGAACACTACTACATGATAGTCAGGTAGGACAGGGGCAACTGACGCAAAAACCTTTGCCCGTTTCTTTCTATCTCTGCTTCTATCAGCGGCTTCAATAACAACTTTACTGCTAGTTTCTAAATAATTACAAAGAAGGCTAAGAGCTTGAGGTAAAAAAGATTTTGAAGCTATAAACTCTCTTTCGGTTTGCTTATTGGCGTTATAACGAGAAATATTGAAAGCAATAAGACTAGAAGCAAAAGCAAGCATACCAACATTTAGTGCTTGCCATGAATACCAGACTCTGTGGATATAATTCCAGTCACCGGCACTTTTCCAAACCGGGAAAATGAACATACCAAAGACATAAGCAACGAAAGAGGCAGCACTGATGATATTTATTAATCGTATTAAGTTTTCAGTGCTCCACAAAGCTCTGAACTTGCGCCAAAAAACCTTTATTTTTTCCACCGTACCTCCGATAGAGACTGTCACATAACATTTTAATATCGTGCCAGCACGAATTGGTGTATTTAGCATATATTAAGCACTCTCTCTAACCAACTGAAAAGTATGCATATAATTCAGTTTTGATATAATTTCTAGTTAAAAACCGTGCAAACACACATTGCCTCCTATTCGAGGCACGTTATCAATCAAGAACTTCTATTTTGTTCTATACTATTCAATAGCTTAGAAGCACTTAAACAACGTATTCGTGCGTAGTTGTGTTTGAAGAACAGTCTCTAGTGGTCTAGTGGTCTAGTGGATTAGGAATTTGGGGACAAAGTTAGAACTCTAGGCATGAGGGAAAGTAAGGCAAGTTCCTGAGTTTGAACCTGAGTTCAATCCCTATATGGCTCATTTTGGGGCACTTTCGTTCTAAACAGTGCCGATTGAAACTGTTCTGGACAAAACCTATTGTTTGCACCGCACACTCCTAGTTGTAGTGTAAATTCGATGAAATCACATTACTTATCATTGTGACTTGAGTTGCTTAATCTACAAGAGCAATATTGGGGGAATAAAACCTTACCACACACATGGTAAATCAAAGGATTAGAATGGAAAACCTAATAGACGCAGATTTGTTTTCTCAAGTAGAAGAACACCTGAAATGTACCGAACAAAGCTGGTTGATGGGCGCAGGTATTAGTTTTGACGCTAAGCTGCCACTTATGTATCCGTTGACAAATAAAGTTAAAAAGGACTTGAAAGCCGGTAGCAAGGACGTATTCGATAAGATTGTTGAGCCCTTATTCAAAGAGTTGCCACAAGAGTGTCATATTGAGCACATTCTCAGTCACTTAGGTGACTACGCAGCCTTGGCGGAAAGGAGTAAAGATAAAAAGGCCCGCATCAATGGAGCTGAGGTCAAGTTAGATGAGCTTCAAGAAGCCCATCGTTTAATTCTTGACTCGATATCCAATGTCATCAGGTGTGGTTACGTTGAAGGCAAGACCGAAGAAACAGACGAAGAAGGCACACTATCGAAGCCGATAGTAGAAATTGACTCACATTTCGACTTCATTGACACTTTATTCAATCACGCAGGCGCTGGTATTTATGAACGGAGAAAACCCGTAAACATTTTTACCACCAACTATGACACCTTGTTAGAAGATGCTTTGGCCTTA
>NZ_JBFRVX010000084.1:4117-6771 GCF_041475345.1 Vibrio sp. 10N.222.48.A3
GAAGATGCTTTGGCCTTAAACAAAACTTCGTACTGGGATGGTTTTTCTGGAGGTGCAGTAGCTCACCGAACTCAGCGTTATGGCGAACCTGTGCCTACCAATGGTCAACGTGCCAACTTAATCAAAATGCATGGTTCAATAGACTGGTTTCTTTGTGAAAAGGGGCATGTCTGGAGAGTCAGAGATAATGATCGCTATCCAAAAGCTGACCGTCGAGTTCTCATCTACCCTCAAGCTACAAAATATATAGCAACCCAACAAGATCCATTCTCTGCACAGTTCGACCTATTTCGTAAAGCTCTAAACTCTCCGAATAGTAATGTGTTAGCTGTGTGTGGATATAGTTTTGGTGATGACCATATCAACAATGAAATTGAGTTCGCCCTATCTAAAGACGACAACAGAACCGTTTTAGTCGCTTTTCTTGAATGCCGAGACGAAATTCCATCCTGTCTAGAGCAATGGCGCAAGTCGAGTTATGGCTCGCGAGTAATTATTGCATCTCTTCATGGTCTCTATGTGGGTGAGCAAGGCCCCTATAAAAGAAAAAACGATGATGATTATTGGTGGACATTTAAAGGTGTCACATCAGTACTTAAAAATGGATGTGAGGTATAAATTATGTTTACACCAACTGATGAGCTGAAAATAGGCCAAGTTGTTGAGGTCTCTGGGACGAGTATCAAAGTTGAAATTTCAGATAAAATCTCTGAGTTAACTAGAACTTTCAACGGTCGAGTTTATCCCATAGGACAAATCGGCAGTATGGTGAAGATCCATTATGGTCGAAAGGTTATTTTCGGTCTAGTTACAATGCTTCGAATGCGCTCTGAAGAGTTGCTAGAGGCTGGTATGCCTATAAGCACTGATTCTGACCAACGACTAATGGAAGTGCAGCTATTGGCTGAAGGTAGTTGGAATAACTCTAGTTCCCAGCTGTCCTTTAAGCGAGGTATTAAGACATACCCACTACCTCAGCAAGGCGTATTTCTATTAACAAACGATGAGATTTCATGTGTTTATCGTTCTGCTGAAGGTGAACGAGAAGAGAAGGTAGATCCATTAGTTCCATTTGCGGTATATAGCGCATCAGAGTCAACAGCTTGCCGAGCGAATATAAATAAAATGTTTGGAATGCACTGTGCAGTATTAGGCTCAACAGGTTCAGGGAAGTCGGGAACTGTCGCAGCAATAATTCATAGTGTTTTGGAGCATAACAGTGGAGAAAAGAACTTCTCTCCACAAATAGTTGTAATTGACCCACATGGCGAATATGGCGCTGCATTCAGTGAAAGGGCTGTACAGTATAGAGCATATGACATCGCAGTAGGTGAAGATAAGCAAGAGCAGATAAAGTTACCATACTGGTTAATGTCAAGCGATGAATTTACTAGTTTGATAGTTGGCAAGACTGAAGAAAGTGCTACTAGCCAAAACAACATCGTTCAAAAAGCTTTAACACATGCTCGTCTGGTTGCGGCTGGCATTGTGCAACCGTGCCCTAGAGAGTTTGCTACCGACATATTGAAAGAACTAGAAAACCATGATGATCCAAACCTTTGTGATAAAAAAGACACATCAGACATCCTTGAGTTTGACAGAGATAAACCAAGACCATTTTGCTTAGATGAGTTTGAGAGTCATATAAGATTCATACAAGGAGGGCGCTTTAAAAAAGGTACTAAAACCCTTGAGACATTGCCACCTACAGATTTAGGGAAAGCTCGTATTCCATCAGTCTTAGATAAGGTGAGAGTTCTCCGAAGAGATAAGCGACTCTCTTTCATGCTGCAATGTTGGGAAGGTGAACAAGATGAAATTAGACTTCACAAGGTTTTAAACCAGCTTGTCGGGGTTCCTGTTGAAGATGAAAAAGACATTAGAATAATAGATATTTCAGGGCTGCCTAACGAAGTTGCAGGCCCTTTAGCTGCCTTGATTGCCAGATTATTGTTTCAATATAAAGTATTTCAAACACAAGAAGAGAAGGAAAAAGATCCAATTCTGCTCGTATGCGAAGAAGCACATAGATATGTGCCTGATCATGGAGAGGCGCAATATGCAGCAGCACAAGGAGCTATAAGACGCATTGCAAGAGAGGGACGAAAATATGGGATTGGCCTTATGCTTGTTAGTCAAAGACCCGCAGATGTAGATAGCACTGTTATATCACAATGTGGCACTTGGGTCGTATTAAGGCTTACTAACTCTGCTGATCAACAGCATGTCGCCCGTTTTCTACCAGATGGTTTATCTGGAATGGTTGGCGCGCTAGCGATTTTGTCACAACAAGAAGCCATATTTGTTGGCGAAGGTGCTGCACTTCCCTCTAGAATCAGAGTTAGAGATCTTCAGAAAAACCAACTTCCAAAATCGAATACAATACCATTTGCTGAAGGTTGGGCTAATGGTCGTCTAGATCTCAAAAAACTTGAAGCTATTGCTGAGCGAATGTGTAGCTGAACAAGCTAAAGATCAGTGCTTATTGCTTGTCTAGTTAGATGCAAGAATGTGGTCAACTGATATTGGCCACGAATTAGTGAATTTGATCACATCGTTAGATGTTCTAAGCATGAGGAAAAGCAAGTCAAATTGACGAGTTAAAAATCAGATTCAAGCTCTTGCTGACTCATTTTGGGGCATTTTCGAGCTAG
>NZ_JBFRVX010000085.1:0-3779 GCF_041475345.1 Vibrio sp. 10N.222.48.A3
CAACGTAAGAGAACATCACCGCACGCTTAGTTACGTCGATCGTTTCAACGATTTCGTCAGCCTTGTGGCGAACTTCTGTTTTAACGCCAGTTGCTACATCGTGACCACGGAAGCGGTAAATCTTTTGACCGCCACGGCCACCTGGTGTTGTTACTTCGATATCTTTAACTAGTACTGTTTTGCCATCAACATTGATCGCAAAACCTTTTTTAATCTCACTTGCTCTAGGCATTTTGTGTTTGTCCTTATTGGGTCTATCCGGTGATTATATCTCGTAGACGCTATAAATAGGAATAGCTTGAATCATAAAGTCACCTAAGCGATCATAGAGAGACAGTTAAATCATTATTTTATTTACCGAAACGACCTATGCAGCTACCTGTTATTGACCCAACACAGCCATTTCAACCTGAATTTCAACCTGTGGTTAACGATCTGATTACCTTTCTAAAAGGTGGGTTAGGTTCTAATCTGCACAGTGTCTATGTTTATGGCAGTGTGGCACGCAAGCAAGCCGTTGTCGGTCGCTCGAATCTAGATGTGGTTGTGGTTACTCATCGTTCTTTCCCAGACCAACGAACCACGCTGCTGAATACCATCAAATGGCGCTTCCAAAAGAGCTTCCCTCAGGTCACTCAAGTGGCGATCAAAACTACCTTGGTGAGCGAGATAGTTGATTTCGACAATATCTTTACGTGGGGCTTTATGCTCAAGCATTTAGCTGTGTGTGTGCATGGTGAAGACTTATCTGATTGCTATGGTGATTTCGAAACGAGTTGGGAAATTGCTAAGCATTGGAATATGGACGCGGAAAATTGGTTAGCGGTTTATCGTAATAAGATAGCCCGAGCAACAACGCCAGAACAGCAAGTAGCCGCGCAAGTGATTATTGCCAAGAAGCTTCTGCGAGCCAGTTACTCTTTGATCATGTACCGAGATAAAAACTGGTTCGATGCGCCTATGGAGTGCGGTCAACAGTTCTTGAGATATCATCCAGAGAAAGAAGTCGAGATTCAAAGATTGGGTATTTTGCTGTCTGGGCGTGCGATTCCTAAACGTTCAGTAATAGGTATTCTTGATGGCTTTGGTGAATGGCTGGTTAAGCAGTATCAGAAAACTGAGTTTCGAATCGGGTAGGGGGTCGTAAGCTATCAAGATCGTAAGCTATCCATTGATATGAAAAAGCAGAGCGAGTTAAGCACTCCTCTGCTTTTTTCGTTTTAATGTCTGGCTCGAGTTTTAATAGATATCTCGAGTCTAATGTCGCGTCGAAAAGAGAATTAAATCTAGAACAGACCTAGCTGCTGGCCGCTGACTCTTTCAAAATCTAACCCTATAAATGGCAGAATCGCTTCTGCGACCGGTTTAATCTGCTTGTCGATGTAATGTTGATAATCGATACCGCTCTTCAAATACTCCTTGGGCTCGGGGCCACTCAGCGTAATCAAATATTCAATACGCCCTTTGTTTTGATATTGAAGCGGGCGACCGAGCTGAGCATTGATCTCATCGGCTAATCTAGCAGCGCGAACCTGTGGCGGAATGTTCTTCTGGTATTCATGCAACTTACGGCGCAAGCGTTTTTGGTAAACCAGTAGGTCATCGTGTTTGCCCGCGGATGTTTCATCGACAAACTGTCTAACATAATCACTTGGATCTTGGTCGTGAAAGACCATCTCATACAAGGTTTGTTGGAACTGTTGTGCAAGGGGCGTCCAATCGGTTCGTGCACTTTCAAGGCCTTTAAAAATGATCTTCTCTTGGTCACCTTGATTGATTAGACCTGCATAACGTTTCTTCGACCCTGTCTCAGAGCCTCGAATGGTCGGCATTAGAAACTTGCGATAGTGAGTTTCGTATTCCAGTTCGAGTATTGAGGTTAGGTTGTAGGTTTCTTTTAAGTGATTCGTCCACCAGTCGTTGATGTAAGCCACAAGGGAGTGACCAATCTCGTCTGCTTGTTCTTGCTCAAAACTGCCATTAAGAGACACGAAAGTTGAATCGGTATCTCCGTAAATTACTTGATACCCTTTATCTTCGATCAGAACCTTGGTTTGCTTCATTATCTCATGACCACGCATGGTGATAGAGGATGCCAAGCGAGTATCAAAGAAACGACAACCAGAAGAACCCAGCACACCATAGAAAGAGTTCATGATGATCTTAATCGCCTGAGAAAAAGCTTTCTCGTTATTTTTCTTTGCGACATCACGCGCTGCCCAGAGATTTTCGATCATCTCTGGTAGAAAGTGCTTAGAGCGGTGGAATTGACCGCCACGAAACCCAGCCACTGCTTGGTCTTCTTCAGAGCCTAACTCTAACTTTAGTCCTTCAATTAACCCCATCGGGTCAATTAAGAAAGAACGAATGATCGATGGGTAAAGGCTCTTAAAATCGAGTACCAACACAGAGTCATAAAGGTTGGGAATCGATTCCATCACATAGCCACCGGGGCTAGCGATCCAGTTCTCGGGTTCTAAGTTCGGCGCGACATAACCCGCTCGGTGTATCTGAGGCATGTATAAGTTAGTAAAAGCCGCGACAGAGCCGCCAACGCGATCAAGTTCAACACCAGTTAAGCGAGAACGTTCAATAGCAAAATCGAGTAGGTGAGTGTGTTCGAAGATTCGGTTTACTAGCACACAGTCTTGAAGGTTGTACTTGGCAAGTGAAGGTTTATCGAACTTAAACATTCGATTGATTTCATCCATGCGGTCATGAACATTATGAATGTCTTTGCCTTCGCCCAGTAACTCTTGTGACACGGACTCAAGAGACCAAGAGCGGAAATGGTAGGTTGCTGTTTTAAGCATATCGATACCATCTAAGACCACGCGACCAGGAATGGTAATGAAGCCCTGCTGGTTTTGTGCGGAGCTGCGAAAGAAGCTCGGTTGATTGTCGCGACCAATACTGAGTTTCACTTCGTTCCATTCCGAACGCTTATGCAGCAGCCTAAAGTCGAAATCAATGACATTCCAACCAATGATGATGTCCGGGTCAAATTCGGAGAACCACGCAATCATGGCTTCAAGCAGCGCTTTCTCGTTGGCAACCCATTGGATATTGGTGTTTGCTTCTTGTGGATGGCCAATCATTATCACTCGGCTATCCATCGGGCTGTCTAGGCCGATGGAATAAAGCACACCTTTTTCCGAACACTCAATATCAAGCGAAACCACAGACAAGTTTGGCAAGTAATCGCCAGTTCGGCATTTTGCGTTCGATACTCTGCGATGCTGTCTTTTTGGAGTGATAGTGCCTGTGAATTCGATACTGCCCTTGATAAAGCGCTCCATCAAGAAACGATCGGCCAGTCGAATATCACTTTCAAAGGTTTGGATCTCTTCACCGTTAAAGGCTTGAGCTAACCCGAAGCTGCTTCTCGATAAGGAAGTGTAACAAGCGGCTAAAGGGGTTTGGTCAAATGTTGCTAGCTCCAAAGGCTTTAACTGGCAATTGATAGACTCTTTCGCTGCGATAGCCTGACATGCTTCAACATCAGTTTGCGCGACAAAAAATACAGGCTTTTCATTTTGAATAGTCAGTAGCGTAGGGCCTTGAGGGGTGCTTAACCACAAGTCGATTTGTGTGCGCCCTGAAAAGTCTCTTGCTTGTCTTGTGAGTACAAAGCCTTGCTGAATATCCAATGTAGTAACCTATTGAAATTGGGAATTGAATACTACCACCTAGCGACTCTCAGCGCATAACAGGCAGCAAAAATACTAACTAAATTCTAGTTAACAGAGGCAAATAACGGGACTCTATAAGCAAATAAG
>NZ_JBFRVX010000086.1:0-22685 GCF_041475345.1 Vibrio sp. 10N.222.48.A3
AGGGTGCGCTGGGTGCGTGTTTTCATAATAAATATCCTTATTGAGTGATAAATTTATCAAGTACATGGTCAGGATGGAGGGAAAGGGGGCTCCCTCCCACATCCTTAAGAAAACATCGAAGATTTCGCGTACTTCAAACCACGATTACGGCTCACATGTTGCTTCCAATTTTGAGCGCTAATGATGGTGTTCTTAAGCTTCCGATAACGTTTTTTACAAGCATTATTTGAGGTTGGGAGAGTGAGACGATTAACTGACTGAGCTTGTTTTTGAACCGCAACCAAATGAACGCCCTTCCAACAGAAAGGAAATGCAAGGTGCCCAGTAAAAGGCAACAAAGCGGCAAACGCCATGTGTTCACGCCCGACCGTTCCCAGTTCTTTGACGCTGACAAAATCACCTTGTTCAACAAAGTGGCCTAATAAACTCACGGCCTCATCTTCACGACAATATCCGTAGATAATCTGCATCGTTCACACTCCTTGTTAGGACATTGTTTTGTTCTTTTAAAAAACAAAACGATGGGCTCTCTTTCAAGAGCCGTGCTACAAACTGGCTTGAGCATTCTTGTAGTAGAATGCGCACATCCAAAGGATGTGGTGTCTGGTATTCCCAAGTAACTCTATTTCACCACTCAACCAGCGTGCTTAATTGAGTAGAAAAACAGCCTTGGACGTCGCCCCAGAGAGGGCTCCTGAATTTGTTAGGCATATTACGCAGGCCTGCGCCCCTCTGCGGCGCTTTTTGCAATCGTGAAGGCAGCCCACCTTCGAGGCCATCTGAGGTAATAATCCCAGACGGCAATCTCATTCGTTACAGCGACCAATTAGGAAAACGTTTGAGGTGATCTTCTAATCGAAGTTTCCCTTCGCGCTTTTTGGCCCGCTCTGCTCTTTTCGCCGAGAGCGTTAACGTTTTATTCGCCTTTGATGAGAGATTAAAAGCGATACCGACTTCCTTGTTCTCAACCCTACATTCTGATTTAAAATTCATACAAAAGTCTTCCTAAATAGAAAAAACCGAAACGCTCTCGTTTAGACCGAAACATCAATGAGTCATGTAATCGCTCACTGGCGTCTAATTTTGTTGAGTTTGTGACTTACTTATCACTTCTTGAATTTAACATAATCTAAATAATACGCACCAAATTAAGGTGCTGATTTTAAAGAAAATAAATGGGGTTTTAATGTTGGCGCTATTGTTATTAGGCATAATTAATATATTAATTATTTTAATTTCACTCCCTCAATGTGCTATAAATTTTTCTAAGGTTATTTGTTATCTTTTTGTTATTTATCGGTTTTTTATCCGTGCGTATTATTTAGATTATGTAAAGGGAAAAACCACAAGGTTACTTAAAGATTGAAATATCAGGCGACGCTGCGCTATACTTGCTTTAGGTCGTTAAGGTTAAAACACACTACATTGGCTGCTAACCAGTAGTGCCCTATGTAGTGTGTTTTTTCTAAGATTTAGAGTGTGTTAGAGGTGGTACTCTGACCATATAGCACTTGCAAAAAAGCCGGCTTCCCAATAGTAGCCGGCTTTTTTGTGTCTAAAAAACGGGATTTGATTTGTTTCTTCGGTTGAGATAGCGTGAAATTTCACCGTTTGGACAACCAATCTAAACACTCCCCAAAAACCTATTGGACCTCAAAATATGACTCCTTTGACTCAGCCTTGGCGTGGGCTAAAGCCCAAACAACACATTCTCAATCACACCGCTTGTTTATCCCTCGGGATGAAGTGCTGTGTGCTTTAAACGTGGACGGTGAATGTTATGAAGACGCCTGGACACGACTCCTCCCCTCCCCCGCTCGATAAATCGAGTTACGATGCGGAGTATCGCCGTAAGCGTAAGGATCGGAAGCTGGATTTGATTGAATTGTATCAACGTGTCGTTGAAGAAGAGAACGCGCGGAACCCTAAGACGCCTTTTGAGATCGGATTTAAGTCTCGCCGGTTGCTTCGAAGCGGTAAGGTAGAAACCCTACCGCCAGAATACGCGCGGATCTTAAAAGGGTGTGAAGAATTTATTACCAACCCCAATCGTTTCCCGTCACTTAATGCATGGGGCGGTGAAGCGGTGAATAATGTGCAGTGTCGCACCTTAATTGCGAAAGTATTAGCGTGCACTCTGCCGAACACAGACCTCATTGGAGGGCGCATCGGTTTGCCCACCGAAGCGGGATTGAAAACCATCAGCTACGACCAGCTTCAAGAAGATTATGCGTTGCGCTTTGGAGAGTTTATTTCGCCGAAGTCCTTTGCTAAAGCGGTGAAGTATCTAAAGCGTGCCAGCTATTTTCACAGTGAGCGGATCAATGTGTGTGTCGACCAAGACGAAGGGACGATACGCAGTGCACCCGCGTACAAACAGTTTACACCTCGCTTCTTTAATGACTTAAAAGTCGTGCGTTACACCAACATCAGCGAATTGATCCTCGCAACACGGGAACGCCAGACAAAGAAAGGACTGAGCTTTCAATGGCTCTCTTTCCGTAAGATCGCGTCAGGGATACAAGAGATCTTCAATGCGTCAACGTTAAACACCTATGCGCAATCAACCTCAGCCTTCTTTAGTGAGTATCAACCGGACTTGGCCCCTAATTAAAGGGATATTTTTGTCTCCGCGAAAGCGGAGGGATCAGCACGTCTGAACCTTATCCTACCCTGCTTTATCTCTCATTTTTCTTGTTTCTCCCAACAGGTTATTCAGGGTTATCTTGCGCACGCAGTCTCATTCGGAAGGGATTTCTCTATTCACGGTTTTTTATAAGAAAGGCCGTGCAAGAAAGGAAGGATAAAAAAGACCGCTATAATGGCCATCAATAAGGGGCTGCGCTTATGAACACTACGTATAAAGATAAATAATTAAATCAATAGAAAAATAAATACTTAAGGACAAGCAAAAAAAACGGCGCGGCAACCTTCTTTTGTCATACGACAGGGACCTTCTTCGATTAAACGCTGAGTCAGGTGGCTCCCTTTCATCATCTCCTTACTTAACGTCCACCTTCATCCGGATGGTATGGCTTAGCAGGGCGAGGGTTTTTAGTGCTGTCAATATTGCAGCCTAAAAAGAGCAGTATGGCGCTGTGAGAGGCTTTCTTCTTAATTTCATTAAATGGTCACGGTTCTTATTCAGCCGCTTAAGCTTGCTGCTTTACAAAATGAATGGCCCCTTGAATACTAAGATTAGCGTTTCGATTTATCAGCGTCAGAGGGTAATTCAAACTCAGGGAGCATAAATTAGTATTACTTCGAGGTGTTTCTCTTCTTACGCTGTTAGCCTAGAAAAACACATGGGTTACTAGAAGAGAAAAGGACGGATATGACACTTCCTATTTTTCACTCAAACAACGGAAGGTGGAGTGTCGGTGGGTGTGGCTCAGTATGTTCCAGAACTAAATGCGGCGGTCGGTTACTTGCAAAACAACCGTAACATGAACATGAAAATCGCAATTTCAGTTAAACCACAGAACCCTACAGTGCATTTGGTGATTGGCCACAAGAGTAATGTAGAGAAAGAATATCCATCGCAAGCCTAACTGTATCGGATCTCACAGACCTTTGTACTACTCATCTAATGAACAGTTAGGAGCGTTATATGTTGTTGTCTTGGTTTAGCGACGACTACCCATCGGCCTTATTGTTATCATATTCAGGTACTAATTGAGTGAGGGGAATGATCGCCTCACCCAACTTTCATTGTGACAACGTCACAAAAAGACCGAAAGACTACGGTTATTACCTTCCTTGAAGCCCTTATATAACGTTCTGGTCAGAGTTTTATAAAATATTCAACGTTTTACTGCCCACTTTTAAATCGACTCTCTTTATACCCAAGCGATAAAGGCAAGAGAGTACGTCATTTTGAAAAACATTGTATTGACTACGATTTAGAAGTAATAAAAATTCTTCTAACAAGTATCGTTTTTGAGCAAGCTGATAAAAATCACTTATCCTTTGCTTTACATCCAAGTCAATAACAGCGACTTCCAGGCGAGATTGATTCTTCTCAAATAAAAAACTAATCGGCCATTTTGACACAGAAAACCTCCATTATGTGTGAATTATAAAAACAGTCGTTACCGCTCGAAGGGAAAATTAGAGCAACATTTCTTCTTTAATTCCTACTTTGATTAATGCCGCCTTCTCAATCGCTGTTAGTTCTGAAAGCTCACTAACGAAATCACAATCCTTGAACCGAACGTCGGTCGCTTCACCCAACTTTTCACTCAATGCCGTCATCAAGCCTTCTACTAGGCCACTGAAACGCATGGCAGTCGAGATTAAAACATTGTCACCTTGCGCCAGATATGACGACGGAACTTGTTCAGCAACCAACCTAAAAACGCCTCGTAAACGCTGACCAAAAGCACCTTCCAATTGCGTTAATGTCGCTTTCAGGTCACTTTTCGACATTTGATCCAAAGCTGAACTCATTAAATCCCCATCAAAACGAGCATGAGCATTCGCATCAAGCGCGCCTTCAGTTTTTTTGCCGTTTTTTCATGCCATTGCAAGGCCGATGTATCAATAAAACCTTGTAAACCTTGCATAGTGGCGCTTACATTTGGACGTTTGTGTGAAAGTGAGTCCACAATTAATCCTAGATGCCCTGAATAATTTTTCTCTTGTTTAGGGACAGTAGAAAGCGCCAATTCACGAACTAGACTCAGATCCCCCTTTATTCAAGGCGATATTCTGAATAAATTTAAATGAAATATTGCCTTCGCTTAGCGCATCTTGTAGCTTATTTATTGTTTCACTAGATAATAATGGTGTTAAATTCGCTGTTACTCGTGTAGACAAGTAACTCACCGAATCCAGTGCTGTTTTCTTACTATTATCCTTAGCTGAACTACCTCTAATACCTAGATCATTATCAATTTCAGAACTAACAGCAATCGTCCTGACAGGATGCTCGCTCGAGCTTTGTTTCTGTGTTTCCGGCTCAAAATAAGAACTAATAGCCTCTTTAAGTCCACCAACTTGAGCAGTTAATTTTCGGTCATTGAATAGGTTTCAGCGACAATGGCGAGTTTAGTTTGAGCAGACCACTGCTCTGATGAAGTGTTGCTCTTTGGCACGGTGGCTCCTGAACTTCTGAGTTGCGGGCGCCAATAATACAGGGTCGCAGTGCTAATTCCTTCCTCTTCGGACACTTCTTTAACTGACATCGAATAGGGAGGCAGCAGCTTCTTCAATATCGCTTCTTTTCTTTCAACTGAGATACGAGACACAATTACTCTTTATCGCCCAAACTGGTTAAATTTTAACAGTGACAACTACCCTGCCAGATAGGGATATTGTGAACCCAGATTTAGACACAAGAACAGCTCCCGATTGGGAGCCGTTCCCCTTTCAAAAATGATAATGTGCTTTCACACTATCATTCTCCTTTAGCAGCTTTATTATCTTTGGTGCTTGTCTCTTCAGCCTTATGCTCTAATACATCACAGTTTTTATTGATAGTGATGGACTTAGGCTTCATAGCTTCAGGTATCTCTTTCACCAGAGTAATAGTTAACAATCCGTTAGAAAGATCTGCATCCGTAACTTCAACATAATCAGCTAAGTTGAACTTACGTTCGAATGTACGATTGGCGATACCCTGATACAGATATTTATTTTCTTTATCAGCACATTTTTGCCCACGTACACTTAGCACGCTCTTTTCTACTTGAATATCAAGCTCTTCCTGAGTAAATCCGGCTACGGCCAGGGTGATGGCATAGCGATTCTCTTTTAGAACTTCAATGTTATATGGTGGGTAACCGTTGATAGCAGTTTCACTGGTCATGGCATGATCAATTAATGATGCTAGACGGTCAAACCCAACACTACTACGGTATAGTGGAGATAGGTCAATTGAGCTCATAATATATCCTCCATAAGAAGCAATACAAAATAAAAACAAGAGTGATGAAAAGGCCTCTTGATAAGACAACCTTTTCAAGGTTTTTTATAGTGTTTACGAACAATTATTTCAATAGTTTTTATATAGCAATTTCTCATTGAATTAGTTTTTTTATATGAAATTGTTATATCCTATCTATAATGACGAGACAAAAATAGTTCATAATTAGACGGTCTCTCTACTCTCTGATGGGCAATATTCCACGATATGAATTACGCGGGTGGCATGGGGTCGAGATCGGTTGGTTGAGTTAGAAATGAAAAAAGGCAGACTTTCAGTCTGCCTTTTTTGAGTCACAAGAGATTACTATCAAATCAAATGGAAGGTGATTTATGAATGTGACTCTATGCTTATGTGCGGGTTATGTTTGAAAAATCAATAGCCATGTGATGATTTATTTAACGTAATGGTACTTAGTGTGAACCCAAATTTAGACACAAGAACAGCTCCCTATTAGGAGCTGTTCTGCGTTACGGAGTCACGCAATTGAACATAGGAATAATGAACACCAATAATTTTTTTTAGTGAGTTTTTTAAAATGTATGTCTTTTTACGGCATAACCTTGTTTTTCTTAGATTCATCACTACATCAAATATGAACAATGTTGCTGTTAAACTAGTTTAAAGGTTTTGTATGGCTATCTATGTAGCGCCTGGTAATAAAGTCGGGCGAGATGGGGCTCTTTTCAAGAGTGTAAAATTAATACAACAAATCATACGGTTGTAGTAAAATATGGTCGGTATTGTACTATCCGTGATCATGAAATAGCGCCTCCAACAAGTACTGCAGCGCGACATTGGTTGCAGATTTATAGAACACCAGATAATACGGAGTAATGTCCGTAACATTATCGTAGAAAGGTCGCTTAGCGGCCTTTCTGCATTTGTAAGTATTAGGTAGCCTCCTTGCGGCTTTGTTGCGTAATTAAATTTAGAGATAGAGCTACCCCGTTTCGCGTATTTCTTAGTCAATACGACAAGTTTCAGGCACACCTAACCCAGTAAGCTTGTTCAACGCTTTTATCATCGCGTAAGTTTCACCCACCTGTGCATTGTAATTTCTTAAGCTCAGTTTCCCTCCTAGCAACTGTTTAACTCGATACATCGCTGTTTCTGAGAGTGAACGTTTGTGGTATCCATACCGCTCTTTCCAATACTTATTTGAGCCGTATAATTTCTGGCAACCCACGGCGAGATTTCGAGGGTGACCACGCTCCCAGAAGGCAGCCCCTTCTCTTGGGGGAATAAGCGCAATAGCTCCCTTAATCTTAATAGCAGCGTGACATGCTCTCGTGTCGTAAGCGCCATCACCAGACACCTCAAGGAGACTTCGGCGTGTTTGTTTCAGTAAGTTTGGGAGTACTTCTCCATCTGTAACCGTCGATAAACTTAGCTCGGCGGCAATGATCTCATAAGTGCTTGTATCGACGGCAATATGAAGCTTTCACCAGACCCTACGCTTGCCATCCGTCCCGTGTTTTTTGACCATCCATTCACCTTCGCCATAAACCTTAAGGCCAGTAGCATCAATGGCTAGGTGTTGTATCGCTCCTCTCGTTTTAGTCTTAAATGAGACCTCAACTTGCTTGGCTCTACGACTGATGCAGGTGTAATGCGGACAACTTAACGGAACATGGGCTAACCTAAATATCGAGTCGATAAATCCTCGCAGCGCTGTCGTGATAGCTAAACCACTGAACCGACGTGGCCTCCCGCGCTTATTCTGTTTGCTTTGCGCCCAACCGCTTATTGCCTCTTCATCAATCTAAAAAGTCAGAGAGCCACGGTTAATGAGTGATTGGTTGTATTGCTTCCAGTTGGGTGTTTTATAAAGAGGTTTAGGAATAGGGCTACGAGAGAGTGGACGTAGCTGATCAGATCGTAGGTTCTTGATTTAGTTCCATTGAATTACGCAACAAAGCCCTTAATATCCGCTCGCTTCGGGCGTTCTCTCGTGAATTAACACTTGAGGAACTTGAAGAAGCACTTAAGAAGTTAACGACCGTCTTTCTTAAACGCCAAGAAACAAAATTCGCTGAAATCGTAAATCACATCAAGGTTGATGTTGAAGCTCTCATAGAAGCTCTATCAGGAAAATCAAAAAAGAACACAAAAGGTAAACGTAAGCCTCGCCCTGCTAAATATAGATACACCGACGGGAACGGCAGAGCACAAACATGGACTGGTCAAAGTCGCACCCCTTCCATAATTCAAGAACAGCTTGATGCTGGTAAATCACTTGATGATTTCTTGATCGCGAAATAGTCGCTTCTTTCCCCCCTCCTGCAGTAGGAAGATTTGATCTTGTTGTTAACAACAAGATCAATATTCATATAGAAACGAAACAGAAGCCTTGTTTAAGTTAGTTCGATAGGCCTGAAACCGAAGGCGGGATCCCCATCCTTATTAATGATAATATTAAACGCAGTATTTGGGAAAAATCTCCTAGATTGAATCATTATCTATAAAAGTTAAGTCCTAAGACACCCAATGAAGGCGATATATAAATGGCAAAAAAAAAACGAGCACTCACTTCACTCACTCTTTTTTACAGCCAAGTTTTCTGCAAGGTGATTGCAGCTTTGTCTGTTCTCATTTTAGCTTCCTATCTTTTTGATATTAAATGGCTCTATCGACCAACAAGCCATGGGGCAGCTACGCATCCTATAACTGCTTTTATCTTTTTACTTCTTTCTTGCGCCTGTATTTGGCGGAAAAAGAGTCTGAAGATAACCAGAAGCCTCGTAAGCCTTGCTTTTTTCATACTTGTCATTCGTTTCTATCAACAAAGTACTGGAATTAATTTAATTGACCCTGTTCTAAGTTATTTCATCTTTTTTGATACCCCACTTCACGCAGAGTCTCCCATCGAGATGGGGTTTAATACATCAGTAATGCAACTTTTTGCTGTCATAGCCATTTTTTTCCTCTTAAATAGACGTCCTTGGTATCTAATACAAATTTTTGCCATTACCGCTATTTTCCTCCCATTTGTCTCAGCCGTTGGTTACGCTTATGGTATTGATTCATTTTATGGCCAGATGTCTCCGGTCACCACTATATTAGGGTTCTTTTTAACCATATCAATTTTTGGTCTCACAGCCCACCGAGGCGCACTTAAAACACTCTTATTACCTACTTTAGGAGCGAAAATAGCGCGTACGCAGTTAATCTTTGGGTTGTTATTTTGCCTAGCTGGCGGCTTTCTCACCACTTATATTTTGGATGATGAAACCAGCGGTTTTGCTATCTATGTAGTGGTGGTCTGTACGTATATCACCTTTACAATGCTGGCTAGTGGTATTACTTATGAGCAATTCGATAAACGTAGACGCCTCCTTGAAAAACAACTCCATAAATCCGCAATTACTGACCGGTTAACTGGATTGTATAACCGATCAGAGTTCGATCAAAAAATCCAAGCAGTATTTGAGCAACAAAACCTGAACCAGGAAATAAATAGTTTACTATTAATAGATATTGATTTTTTTAAGCAATTCAATGATACCTATGGGCACTTACTAGGGGACAAAGTTTTGCAGCTCGTCGCTAATGTTCTGAAAAACAATACACGCTCTTCTGATCTAGTTTGTCGTTATGGTGGAGAGGAATTCACTATTTTACTTCTTCAAACAGATCTTGAAATCGCCAGCAAGATCGCTGATAACTTAAGAATATTGGTGAGTGAACAAAACCTCACAGCCCCCCTAGAATACGAATCAGATCAGCAAGTGACCATCTCTATAGGATGCGCTAGCCTCTCACAAGCGGAGACAGTCAAAGAGGTGATTAAGCTAGCGGATAATGCTTTATATGAAGCAAAGAAACAGGGGCGAAATAGAATATGTCTCGCTCACGATAAGAGTGAACGCAAAACTTATGACAATTTTTAGCGGCATCGAGAAATCCTAAGAGCGGTTTTGTTGCGTAATTAAATTTAGAGATAGAGCTACCCCGTTTCGCATGCTTTTTAGTCAATACGACAAGTTTCAGGCATACCTAACCCAGTAAGCTTGTTCAACGCTTTTATCATCGCGTAAGTTTCACCCACCTGCGCATTGTAATTTCTTAAGCTCAATCGCCCTCCTAGCAACTGTTTAACTCGATACATCGCTGTTTCTGACAGTGAACGTCTGTGGTATCCATACCGCTCTTTCCAATACTTATGTGAGCCGTATAACTTCTGGCAACCCACGGCGAGATTTTGGGGGTGACCACGCTCCCAGAAGGTTGTTCCTTCTGACTCGCTTAATCTTAATAGCTGCGTGCCACGCTCTCGTGTCGTGAGCGCCATCACCAGACACCTCAAGGAGGCTTCGGCGTGTTTGTTTCAGTAAGTTAGGGAGGACTTCTCCATCTGTAACCGTCGATAAACTTAGCTCGGCTGCAATAATTTCATGAGTGCTTGTATCGACTGCAATATGTGCTTTCGCCATAAACCTTAAGGCCAGTAACATCAGTGGCTAGGTGCTGTATTGCTCCTTAAATGAGACCCCAACTTGCTTAGCTCTACGCTGATGCAGGTGTAATGTGGACAACTTAATGGAACATGGAAATCTAAATAGCGAGTCGACAAATCCTTGTAGCGCTCTCAGTGGCATAGAAAACACGCGTTTCACCATGAGTGCTGTCGTGATAGCCAAATCACTGAACCGACGTGGTCTCCCGCGCTTATTCTGTTTGCTTTGCGCCCAACCGCTTATCGCCTCTTCATCAAACCAAAAGGTCAGAGAACCACGGTTAATGAGTGATTGGTTGTATTGCTTCCAGTTGGTTGTTTTGTAAAGAGGTTTAGGAATAGGGCTGCGAGAGAGAGTGGATGTAGCTGACCAGATCGTAGGTTCTTGATTTAGTTCCATTGAACCACATTGGTTATATACTTACTCATAGCAAGCTACCCGCTCAAGCGTATGTGTTTAGCGCTGCCAATATTCAACGAGTCATGAAGAATTAAGGAATTAGCTGCCAAACCGCTACAATGACACTCGCTTCCAAAAGCAAAAGGTTCTCTATTTAATAAAAACTGCGGTTTATTTGCTTGGTTCCGAAATAATGTTTCACGAGTAAAGGCCTAAGTTAAGCCGGATAACCAAACTCGGCGACAAGTATGTACACTATAAGCTCATGGCGTTAGAACAGCGATTGTCAATCTTTTTGGGAAAAAACTGAGACAATGGTGTCGAGGAATTTTAGAAAGAGCTGGGCAATAGTGACCTCCCCGCAAAAACGCCCGGAGCATAAGATTACTGTTACACAACCAAACTGAATATGAAAACTATGCTTTTTATACCTAACATTTCTCTCTGTGCCCAAAGCTAGTCATGCAGATTAATTTATGGACTGTTGGCCTTTTCTACAGCTTGGTTTGACAGATATTGATTAAAGACCGAATCTAACACCCCCTCATTGACTGGTTTTGTGATGATTTCTGCGCAGCCAACCTCACGCATTTTAGTTAGGTTTTCCTCGAAGGCATCAGCGGTACAAGCGATGACGATGCTATCACTATAGGGTGAAGATAAAGCCTTAATACGTTTCGTAGCCTCAGTACCATCCATAATAGGCATATGGTTATCCATCATGATTACGTCATAAAAGGTTCTGCTCGCTTGCTCAAAACCTTTTTGTCCGTCAAGGGCAATATCACACTTAAAACCTCTTTTCTTTAGGAATTTAGATAGGATGATGCTATTTACACGATTGTCTTCAACAATCAAAGCTTTCAACCCTTCGCCATTAAATAACTTCATTGGTTCATTTATTTGCTCTCTAGGCTGTGATACAACTTTGACAGGCACGCAAATGATAAAGCGTGTCCCTACACCTACTTTACTTTCCAAGTTAAGCGTGCCATGCATAGTATCTACGAGCTTGGAAATAATAGTTAAGCCAAGTCCAGTCCCGCCAAATTTACGCGTAGTTTTCCCATCGCCCTGAGTGAATGGGTCAAATATCGTTGCTTGTTTCTCTGCGGGGATACCAATTCCCGTATCAGACACCTTAATTTCTAGATAATCGTTGTTATTCATTTGCGTGAGCCGGGTAGAAAAATGGATCTCCCCTTTTTGAGTAAACTTCCACGCATTATTGAGAAGATTAAGAGCTATCTGTGCTAACCGGGTCTCATCGGCAACTAGGTGTATTGATGTTTCAGAATAGGCCGTTCCTTCAAACGTTATACCTTTATCTAAGCATAAGGGTCGATAACTATTTTCAATTTTATTGTGTAGGTCAGCCAGTTTAAATTCAGAAAGATTAAGCGTCAGCTTACCAACCTCAATTTTAGAAAAATCTAGTATATCGTTGAGAATTGAGATCATATGGTGCCCGGAAGAGAGCAAGGTTTGTTCAAGCTCATGACGCTCATCTTTATTTTTACACTGTGTCAGCAGTTGAGCTGCCCCCAAAACCCCGTTCATAGGGGTTCTCAATTCATGACTAATAGAGGCTATAAATTGTGATTTAGCGACACTTGCGGTTTGGGCTTCAATGGCTACTTTTTTTAATCGGCGCTCAGACTTTTCTAGTGACTGATAAGGAGAGATGAGGAGCTTTTTACCTGTAAAATAGACCAATATATATGTCAACGCACCAGCTATCGATAACGCAACGATGAGTGAACGGATAAATTGGTTACGATTGTTTTGATAGATAGCAGGGTTAATACTGTAAACTAAATCCAAGTCGTATCTAGGGAGGTATGTTGTATGTTGCGTCCAATCAATTGGGGGAGGCATACCCCAACTATTATCGCTTTGAATTAAACTTACTTGATATTGTTCGGAGAACCTCAACGGTGATAAAAAGGCGTCAATATCAAATGGCTTCACATACACAAGTAAACCTTCTAGAAAACCGTTGTACAGTATTGGAAGAGCAACCATTAAGTTATTACTATCATCTTGAAAGGTAAATACCCTAAACACACTCGATAGATCTCCTTGTTCAATCTTAGTGTGCAGTTGAGCGAACAGTTCATCCGGTAAGGTTAACTCTTGATAAATTGGGTCACCAAGAATATCCAAGATCACAATATAGTGCTTACCCGTCACTGGTTTCACGATTGCTAGTCTATCACTAATCTCTTGTGGTGTAGCACCCCCCCCTAAAGCGGTAGAAATCACCACTTGATGTGAGGCAATTTTCATCGCTAAATTTTCGGTATTATTCAGGGATTGGCTAATATAACTCTCTGCCGTACTTAGTTTAATTGAGGTATTGATTTTCTCCAGGTTTCTTATTGATTGCTGAGCTTGCTGCTCTAAAAGTCCATAAGTGATAAGAGCGAACACAACCATCGAGATAAACAAAAATACACCGTAAAGCTGAATACCACTGAGTTTTGGTCGAGTTTTATAGATCATTAATCTGCCTTATTAATCTTAGCTGAATCTAACAGCTTGATGGCTCCCACTTGAGTGTACCTCGCCATGCACAAATCATCGGCTCCTAGCGCCTCATGAGCATCAGGATGTGCCACGTCATAAACGCTAAATGGTTGTTCATACGTCTTTAGCAAACCTTGAACCGGTGTGTCCATCTGCTCCAACGCCAGCTTAAGTAGCTGTCGATTATTCACCATATCATCGGTGAGGGTGATACTTTGTGCGGCTTGAATAAATACTTTAGCCAGATCATAGCCATGCACAAAGCCAGCTGGGGCGTCAATAAAATCATTTGTAAACTTATCAGGGAATAGCGCCGTAGCTTGGCGGTATACCTCCTTCGATAGATCGTTCTCCGGAGAGCTATAAAAATTAAAACAAGATTGAACAAAGCTTAAGGCAGTTCTCTGGCGAGCATCAAATGAAACTCGCTGAGAGAAACCACCTCCGGTGATCCCCCAATGACTGAAAATTTTTGGTGGTTGTTCAAGATCAGAGAGAGCTTTGACTAATAAGGGGCCTTCTCGTGAATTCCCTACAAACAGGACACATTCAACGCCGGTTCGATTAAGATCGGCGGCTATCACACGAGCCAGAGCCTCGTCAATTCCCCAATTAAACCAAGTAACCCGAGCTTTTAAGTGTGTGCTGTGGTCAGCTACTGATTGGAAAATCGTTTTGTAATTAGACTTACCCCAAGGCGTTTTTTCTAATAATAAGTCAACAGATTGGCAACCATTATTGATTGCTGTTGAGACCAGTTTCCCCCCAACTTTTGTGTCGTCAACAGAGAGGCGAAATACGAAATTCTTCTCAGACGGGTAGCGAGTTATAGGACCGCCTGCAGCCCATGGCACCAAAATCAACAGTTCACTTTCATTGATATAATCGCGATATTTTATCAGGGGGGAAGAATGCAACCCGGCGAAGAAAACAATTCCATTAGGGTCTTTCTGGTAGCGCTGCATATTGAGCTTGCTTCGCGCCGTATTCCCACGATGGTCAAGTACTTCGAACTCTACTGGAATGCCAAAAAGTTGATTACCATGCTGAGAAAAAGCCGTTTTTACACCCATTTCTATTGCCTCCGCTGAGGCTAGATGCACGGTTCGATCCGAGTCTAGATATACTTTGAGAACAGAAGGGGCTGTTATAGCTGGCGTAGAGCCAACCACAAATAAGCCGATGACTGTAGATTTAAGCCATTTTTTCATTCCGTAGCCCCCTTAATATAAGTTATTGTTTTATTTATGATTTGAATTCTAGACTAGATATTTAGACTTGCAAATGATTTAGGAGGAAAAGTACGGCAGAGGTGCATAAGTGATTCAATATTGACACCATTTACTCTTGAATTGAGGGTTAGCTCTCGACGCCTTCCCATTCATCTAACCATCGAGATAAATGATTTTCAGACATTGGCTTGGCAATAAAGTAACCCTGTGCGACATCACACCCTATCTTACGTAAATACACCCAATCCTCAAGATCTTCCACTCCCTCAGCCACGGTCTGCATTCCTAATTGCTGGGCCATCTTGAAACTGGCTTCAAAAATCACGCGTAAAGACTTATTTTTATGGGCCCCATGCACAAAACTTCGGTCGATCTTAAGCTCACTGAATGGAATATCTCGTAACTGGGCCAACGAGGAATACCCCGTCCCAAAGTCATCAATAGATAAAGCAACACCTTTAAGTCGCAGTCGTGTCAGGATGTCCAACGCTAACTGCCGATCATTCATCAGCCGGCTTTCCGTTACTTCCAAGACTAAGTTTGACAATGGGACTCTAGCCTCATGTGCAATGTTTTGAATCTTATCTGGAAACTCCAAGGACGTCAGACTTTCCATTGAAATATTGATTGACATACAAAGCTTTGCGCCCACAGATTGCCAACGTTTGCTCTGTTCCAGAGCATTAGCTAAGACAACCATCGTCAAGTCATCTATCAGTCCATACTCTTCAACAAGTGGGATAAATTTATCAGGTAACACTAGGCCATCTTTAGGGTGTTGCCAACGTACCAAAGCTTCTACACCGACAATTTCACCATCTCGAAGCCTGACCTGTGGTTGGTAGTAATTGATTAGCTCACCTTGTTGAATAGCTCGACGCAGATCAGCTTCAGAATACTCTTTCAGGTCATCAAAACATTCCGTCTCTAGATGAGCGGCCTGATGCTCAATAATTTCTTTTAACTGAGTGGGACTAAAAGGCTTATGGAGACAACCAAAAATATTAAGTTGATAAGTGGTTGCCAGCTTTTTAGCACTGTCTAGAATGGCTTGTTCTTCACCACTCATCAAAATAACACCTCCCTGGTAGCCTATACACCCCAAGTGACGGACAAACTCTACTCCGTCCATCTTTGGCATCTGCAGATCACAAAAAATTAGTTCTACCTCTTCAGGATGCATTTCTAATTTTTGAAGAGCATCAACAGCATGTTCATATTGATGAACAACAACCTTTTCATTCACAAAATCCTTTAATTGATGAGCAAGCAACTTCATTAAAAACGGCTCATCGTCAATCAACATTATCGCCATACACTTCTCCTATATAATTTTTTTATCAAGGTAGCAGATCACTTCCTCTTCCGTCTCTGCAAAACACTTATCTAACAGAGTCATGGTCAACTCCACCACTGCGACATCACCTATAGTACAAGCATTTTCAAGCTCGGCACACAAGTCACCTAATCTCATCGCGCCCACTGAACGAGATGAAGATTTGAGCTTATGAGCGATACTGCTCACTTCTCTAATATCCTTAGCGGAAGAAGCGGCTCTTAACTGTTCCTGCTGTCTTGTCATTAAACTCAAAAAATCAGTCAAAAAATCACACATAACAGCTGGCTCATTTCCGACAAGCTCAGCGAGCTTACTGACAGTCAATATTTCAGAGTCCCTAGGCTGTTCCTCTTCAAGTAATCCAAGTTCAGGCACTCCATTCTGGTTGGGCAACCATGTTTCAAGAGCCTCTTTAAGTAAATGAAGCTGGACAGGTTTTGTAAGGTAATCATTCATTCCTACCGCCTTGGCTCGACTCTTTTCACCTCTCAAAGCGTTGGCTGTCAAAGCTAGGATAGGTTTTTGTGCCCTCTCCAAGTTATCCTGTCGTATCGCTTCCGTTAATGCATAACCATCCATTTCCGGCATATGTAAATCCGTTAATAGCAACGCATAACTTCCCTCTTGCCAAAGTTGATAAGCCACCAATCCGTTCTCAGCAACCTCTGCCGCATAACCTAGTAGACTCAACTGTTTAAGGATGACTTTTCGGTTGATGCTATCATCCTCTGCAACCAAGATTAACCGTCCTTCTGCACGGGCTTGTGCCACACTCGGTGCCGCAGTTAACGGCAGAGACTCTTCCCCCACTTGATCAAGTATTATTTCAGGCGAAACAATTCCGGCAGCCACTGAAACAGACTGTAAAAACTCTTTTCGCCGCAATAGGTTACAATTTAGAGCAACAAATTCAGGGGATTCAAATTTCAGGGGCCGAGGCTGATCTCGAGTCATCAACAAGTGCCTAATATACCCACTTTCAATTCGTGAACTTTTCAATGTTTTCAGAAAAGCGATGGTAAGTTCCGGGACATGTTTTTGCGGTCCAATAATTATAACGACAACCTCTTCAAGCAACTCAGCAATACGTAACGCTTCGGAATGGGTGCTAACAACTTGAACATTAGCACCCGAATGCTCGAGGTAAACTCGTAGAGCGTCAGTATCAAATACTGAGTTCTCAACTAGGATACACTTTGTCTCTGAGAGTAACGATAAAGGTGGTATGATCTCTTTCTGATAAATTGCCAAAGGTAAGCTAACTGTGAACGTAGAGCCTTCTCCTAACTGACTGTTTACTTTAATATCTCCGCCCATTAAGTCCACTAAGCGCTTCGAGATCGCCAATCCTAACCCAGACCCCCCAAAACGACGCGTTGTGGATGACTCCGCTTGAGAGAAAGAAGTAAATAACATAGCTAAGGCATCCGACGATATTCCAATGCCGTTATCCTCGATATTGACAACCATTTTATTATCAACAATGTTCACGCGGACTGAGACGTCTCCTCGTTTTTCCTTACGACCACCACTAAACTTAATTGCATTACCAATTAAATTATAGAAAATTTGCCGCAACCGGATTGGATCAGACAAAATATAACTTGGAAAAATCGGGGCAATAAATAATTGCAAGTCAACCTCTTGCTTCTCAGAAACGGAGACAAGCGAGGAGCATACCCCTTCTATAAGTTCTTCGACAGATACCGGAAATTTTTCAAGATCTAGCTTACCAGCTTCAATTTTTGAGAAATCTAAAATATCATCGATGAGCCTCAGCAGGGCAAACGCAGAGTCATGAATAGTTTTAACTTCATCAACTTGATGGCACTCCAGCTGACTGTGTGACAAAACCTCTAACATACCAATAACCCCGTTCATTGGCGTCCGTATTTCGTGGCTCATTGCCGCCAAGAAAGCCGATTTAGCATGGCTTGCTTGTTCCGCCTCAATTCGAGCTTGCTCTAGCTTTTCATTTGTTGACCGTAATGACGCTGTGCGTTCAGACACCCGTTGGGCAAGTTTTTTACGCTCCTGCTCTATGACAAAATTGGCCGCTTTTTGCTGCTTGGTTGCCTCCTCAAGTTGTCGTAAAGCCTGATGACGTTCGGTTACGTCCCTAACCATTGAAATACAACGCCTTTTCCCTCCAGGTAGAAAAATGTACTGAAGATTGACTTCGACTGGAATGAGATGACCATCTTTATGTTTATGAACAGTAGAAATATGGACAACCTGCTGTTCGCCATTTAACAAGGGTTCAAGCAACTTCCGGTAACGGTTTTCATCGAACTCAACTTTGAAATCAACGGCAGTAAGATCCAACAACTCTTCTCTGGAATAACCAAGTTGACAAACGGCACCTTCATTAACATAGCTGTGGCGAAGCGTTTCTGGATCAAAGATAAATGCCCCATCTTCAATGGCATTCAGCATAGCCATCGCTTCTTTATTTTTCCTCTCTGACTGAACACGCTGGGTAATATCCCGAATAGCGACGGCCACCTGCAAGCCCTTTTCCGACTCAACAGGGCTTAAACTAATGTCAACCGGAAAATCAATCCCCCCTTTACGTCTAGCCATGGTAGAGAGTTGCTCAACACGAGCTCCTTCACCCAATTCTTCATTCTCGAAGAAAGAGCTATTGATATTTGAATAAATACCAGGTAAAAATCGATCTATTAATTGGCCTTTAAGTACATCTTTCCCCCAATTAAAAACAACCTCAGAATGGCTGTTGGCCTGAGTAATACAACCCCCCCTCTCTATTATCAGTATGGCATCAGGTGCAAACTCAAAAATATCAATGAAACGACGTTCATGACGCCTATTTTCAGTTACGTCGTGCATAGCAACCACAGCACCTAGGCGCTTACCATCGAGATCACAAATCGGAGCTCCACTGGCCAAGACGAAGCGGGGACTTTGACCATTAGCGATTATGCAAAGTAGATCATTTTGAATATGCTCACCATTAAATGCTCTAAGCAACGGTATGTTTTCTTTCGCCATCGGTGTTCGCCCGTCACCTTCATATAAATTGTAATAATTACTCCAGAGTTCGGGGGGAATCTGTAATGGGTCAGATCCATGCCACTCTCTTGCTGTACGGTTAAATAAAGTTAAATTTCCGTCCGCGCCACAAGCCACCACCCCTTCACTCAAACTCTCTAAAAGCATTCGATTGAGCTCTTCTTGTCGCTTTAGTTCTTGAGTGCGTTCATTAACACGATTTTCTAACTCCTGGTTTAGGCTCTTAAGGGATCCTTCGGCTTCTCTCCTCGCCGAGGCCTCATGATGCAGCTTTTCAGTTGTTTGATGTGAAACAATCAACATCCGAAAAAGGAAAAAAAACAGAATACTTAAGAGCCCCCCAGTTCCAGCAACAATACGAGGCAGCGAAAAATCGAGACCGGCTTCAAACACGGGGGTAGAAGTATAGATGATCGTCCAATCTCGACCTGCAACATTAATCACCTCCGAGCGTCGAAATGTCGATATGAATTGCTCGTCCACAATACTTAAGGCGCTATTCCCGTCATACAGCAAACTATTAGGGGTGTCTTCTGCGCCATCATATAACCGAAAGCTTACCGTTGAGACGTTAGATTGAAGGATACCTTGCATGAGATCTCTTGCGCGGAATGGGCTGTAAACATAACCAACAAAGGCCTCCCTTCGCTCTTCAACTGTATCAGGGGAATAAAGCGTTTTGTAGATAGGTAAATAAAGCAAAAAACCAGCTTGTTTATCCTCAGTAATCTCCTGAACTAACTCAACCCTACCGGATAAAGCAGCTCTTCCTGTATCTCTTGCCGTAGACATAGCCTGACGCCGAACGGCTTCAGAATACATGTCAAAGCCAAATGCCTGCCGGTTGCGAGCATCAAAAGGCTCCAAATAGATAATGGCCGTGTATTCATCTCGCGCCCCCTTAGGTTTAATCTCATACTGAGGAAAACCTTCCGCCCGAACTTGCTGCACATGCGCCTCTTTATCTCGCGCCGAAATAGGAATTGAAACACCAATCCCCTGTATACCAGGATAATGCAAGCCAAGATTTAACTTAGCGATATAATTCGCCCACTCCTCACGATTGACCTGTTCAGAAGCAGCAAATAGAGCAACGCCCCCTGAGAGGGCCTGTTGATAATTCAACATGCGATTTTGAATCAACGCTTTAACGTCTTGGGTATAATTAGTAAAACGGCTTTCAGCATTGCGTTCAACATAATTTCGTGCCATAGACCAACACGCTATTGTTGCACTGAGTGACAATATTAATATACTTAAAGATAGCTTTATGGCCCGAGGCTTCCCAGTCATACATACTCCAAATCAACGATTGACGACACGAATTCTTACGAAACCAGTAAAAGGACGAACAAACTAGAACCTAATTAATATAAATGTATATCCACTAGTTGTAGTACAACACCAAACATAAGGAAAGGGCTCTATCCGCTTAGATGAGCTTGATTGATTGGTAAAAGTTAGAGTGAGTTTCTAGGATTGAATTTTGTCTAATCTTCAATTTAAAGGGGATTGTCGCACTTATTATCTGAAATCGGGTGTAAACGAAATTCCATATTGATAATCTACAAAATTATAGCCTTGGGATTCCGGTGTTTTTCAAGGTAGTTGTCATCATTTTCTTGCTTATTAAGCAGCTTCTCTTTCTGGATTTAGGTGAATGTCACCAACAGGCGCACAGTTCCTGATATCACCAGACCACCGCTCAAGCTTTCGCTGTTTTGCTGCTAGCAATACCTCTACACGACGCTTCAAGATATCTTTATCTTTTCCATTGTGACGCTCTGAAGGCGTGACGTGACGTAATTTAGCTTACTCTGCTTATGCTCGGTGTTGTACCAGCGTACGAAGGCTTCAACCCAACTTCGACTACTATCGATTGTTTCAAAGCCCTTTGCTGGCCAGCTTGGCATGTACTTTCCTGTACGGAACAATGACTCGACATACGGGTTATCATCACTGACTCTTGGCCGGCTATACGATGAGGTAATACCTAACTCTTCCATTTTTGCTTTAAACGTCAGCGACTTCATCGGTGCACCATTATCTGAGTGAAGAACCAGTGCTTGATTGAAGCATTGCTCTCGCATCAACGTTCGTTGCAGAAGTTGTGACGCCAGCTCACCGCATTCATGCTCATACACTTCATAACCAACAATTTTTCGACTGTAGATATCCTCAATGACATACAGGTAATAGTGTTGGCCTCGAACCCTTGAAGGTAAGTGATTGATATCCAATGCATAAAATTGGTTCGAGTCCGTCGCTGTGTAACTGGTTGGCTTCGTTTGCTTCTGTCTGCTCCGCTGACGACCTCGTTTGTGAAGTTGCCCCTGCGTACTCAGCACTCAATAGTAGATCGACTCAGAGGCGATATACTCACCTCTCTCAAGCAGTGTCAGGACGATTTGAGTTGGAAGCAAGCTTGCGAACTCAGAGCGGTTACACACCTCACGCTCTTCCTGCGACAGCTTGTTAGCAGGCTCTGGTCTGATGCATATGGCCTTTTGTCAGCTTGGACTTCACCTTGCTGATACCAGCGACGATACGTTCTCAAGTCAATTTGAACTTCATGGCAAGCTGGCTCTAAACGGCATCCGCATTGCTTCGCTTCAAGGATAATCGTCACTATGGTCTGCCTTTCATCGGTTGAGGTTAGTCGTCCTCTGGCTCTTCCCCGTAAAAGGCTCTCAGCTTTTTTCTTAGTACCAAGAGGGCGGCCGTTTCAGCGAGTGCTTTTTCTTTGAGTCGTAAATCTTTCTTCAACTCTTTGATTTCAAGTTTGTCAGCTTTAGCCTGCTTCTTTGCTTCAGCTTCCCGCTCTTTACTCGACTTAAACCCTTGCATACATTCGCGGCGCCAGCTTTGGATTTGTTCTGGAAAAAGACCTTTTTCACGATCATATTGGTTGAGTTCACTTTCTGTCATTGAGTAGGTTTTAGCGATAATGGCAAGTTTAGTTTGAGCAGACCACTGCTCTGATGAAGTGTTGGTATTTGGGACGGCGGCTCCTGAATGTCTGAGTTGCTGGCGCCAATGATACAGGGGCGCAGTGCTAATTCCTTCGTCTTCTGACACTTCTTTAACTGACATCGAATATGGAGGTAATAGCTTCTTTTCTTTCTACTGAGATACGAGACACAATTACTCTTTATCGCCCAAACTGGTTAAATTCTAACAGTGACAACTACCCT
Source organism: Vibrio sp. 10N.222.48.A3 (assembly GCF_041475345.1). Taxonomy (NCBI): domain Bacteria; kingdom Pseudomonadati; phylum Pseudomonadota; class Gammaproteobacteria; order Vibrionales; family Vibrionaceae; genus Vibrio; species Vibrio sp. 10N.222.48.A3. Next base: position 22,113 of record NZ_JBFRVX010000086.1, read on the forward strand.
GCCAGATAGAGATAGTGTACGGTTTCGAGAATAACTTCAGAGGGAAAGTGGCAGCCTTTAAACATGACGATTCAGAGTGTTGAGTGGAAATTGAACAAATCCTAACCTAAAGCTTCAAAGTTTGCGATAGAACCATTTTCAGGTTGTCGAAGAATTGTGTGGGCAAGTTGATGTGGAAGTTGGCCATATTTCAGCAGATAAAATATACGATACCGATGACGTCTATGACGCATTAGCGAGCGAATTTCCAGAAACTGACATAGCGATTCCTCCCAAAGAAAATCTGTATGCTGACGACGCTCATAACCCTAAAAGGGTGAGCAATTTGGTGGTGTACTCTGCATTAAGTCCCACGCGCAGGCAAAAGACAAAGCAGTATGGAAAACGGAATGTCTCAGATAATGCAATGTAGCGTTACAAAACAATTATTGGCCCCAAATTACACAGTAGAGACTTTAACAATCAACAACAGGAAATGATGCAAGCGGCATCAATATTAAATCGATTTATGCAGCTTGGTATGACCGAGAGCTATCGAGTCGCCTAATGACATCAAAAGACAAAGTGGGTTGA
>NZ_JBFRVX010000087.1:0-8701 GCF_041475345.1 Vibrio sp. 10N.222.48.A3
GGATGATATTTTAGATATCATTAGCGATACCGAAACTTTGGGTAAACCACAGGGCTCTGATCAAGAATTGAACAAAAGCACCTACCCTTCTTTGTTAGGTTTAGAGGGCGCTCAAGAAAAAGCGCAAACTCTGCTACAGGAAGCGCTTCAAGCTTTGGCTGCAATCCCATACAATACCCAGTTACTCGAAGAGTTCGCCCGATACGTCATCGAGCGCAAGAACTAAGACAATAAGCGCGCATTACCTATGACTCTTGATATATCCAAGTACCCAACTCTTGCTTTGGCTGATAAGCCAGAGGATTTGCGTCTACTTCCAAAAGAGACGCTTACACAGCTTTGTGATGAATTACGCACCTATCTTCTAAACTCAGTGAGCCAGTCAAGTGGCCACTTAGCATCGGGCTTAGGTACGGTAGAGCTAACCGTTGCTCTGCACTACGTGTACAACACGCCTTTTGACCAGTTGGTTTGGGATGTTGGTCACCAAGCCTACCCGCACAAGATCCTTACAGGTCGTCGTGACCGCTTATCGACTATCCGTCAAAAAGATGGACTGCATCCATTCCCATGGCGGCAAGAGAGCGAATACGACACGCTTTCTGTTGGTCACTCTTCAACATCGATCAGCGCCGGACTTGGTATGGCGATCAGTGCGAAGAAAGAGGGCAAGAACCGTAAAGTCGTCAGTGTGATTGGTGATGGCGCGATTACCGCAGGTATGGCCTTCGAAGCGATGAACCACGCGGGTGATATTCACAATGACATGCTGGTTATCCTGAACGATAACGAGATGTCGATCTCTGAAAACGTCGGTGCGCTAAACAATCACCTAGCTCAAGTTCTTTCTGGCAGTCTTTACACGTCAATTCGTGAGGGCGGCAAGAAAGTGCTATCGGGCGTTCCGCCGATTAAAGAGCTCGTTCGTCGTACAGAAGAACATCTAAAAGGCATGGTTGTCCCTGGCACCATGTTTGAAGAGTTAGGCTTTAACTACATTGGTCCGGTTGACGGTCACGATGTGAATGAGCTGATTAAAACGCTGAAGAACATGAGAGACCTAAAAGGCCCTCAGTTCCTGCATATCATGACCAAGAAAGGCAAAGGCTACGAGCCAGCAGAGAAAGATCCAATCGGTTACCACGGCGTTCCGAAATTCGATCCCGCACACTCAAGTCTGCCTAAGAGCACCAGCTCGAAACCAACTTTCTCTAAGATTTTTGGCGACTTCCTGTGTGATATGGCTGCGCAAGATCCTAAGCTGATGGCAATTACGCCAGCAATGCGTGAAGGTTCTGGCATGGTGCGTTTCTCGAAAGAATACCCAGAACAGTACTTCGATGTAGCGATTGCTGAGCAGCACGCAGTGACACTAGCAACGGGTATGGCGATTGCGGGTGATAAGCCGATTGTGGCTATCTACTCGACGTTCTTACAACGTGGCTACGATCAACTGATCCACGATGTCGCTATCATGGATCTACCGGTTATGTTCGCTATTGACCGTGCAGGTCTTGTTGGCGCCGATGGTCAAACACACCAAGGTGCGTTCGACTTAAGCTTTATGCGCTGTATTCCAAACATGGTGATCATGGCACCAAGCGACGAAAACGAATGTCGCCAAATGCTATACACTGGCCACCAGCACACAGGTCCAAGTGCCGTTCGTTATCCTCGTGGTAATGGTATGGGCACCGAGATTCAAAGTGAGTTTACTGCGCTAGAGATTGGTAAAGGTCGTATCGTTCGCGAAAGCAAAAAAGCAAAAGATGGCTCGAAAGTCGCTATCCTAAGCTTCGGTACTTTCCTTGAGAGTGCACTTCAAACCGCAGACGCTATCGATGCGACAGTGGCTGATATGCGCTTTGTGAAGCCACTCGATGAAGCTTTGATCAAACAACTTGCTGCAGACTACGATGTACTTGTTACTATCGAAGAAAACGCAATAGCAGGTGGTGCGGGCGCGGGTGTGATTGAATTCTTGATGCAAGAGAAACTACTGATGCCAGTATTGAATCTTGGCCTCCCAGACAAGTTTATTGCTCAAGGAACACAGGATGAGCTGCATGAAGAGCTTGGCTTAGATGCGAAAGGCATTGAGAAGTCGATCTCTGACTATCTTGCTAAATAGCCTTAACACGTAAGCTCGTAAGCTCGTAAGCTCGTAAGCTCTAAAATCGTAAGCAATAAAAGCAATAAAAGCAAAAAAGGTTGGCCCTAGGGTCAACCTTTTTAGTATCCGAGACTTAGCTTAATGTGCTTGCAACTAAGTCTTAATCCTTTAGCTAACTTAAACTAACCAGCCCGCGAAATGTGCCACTGCGTACAAGGCAACAGCCGCCATAATACCCGCCACGATATCATCAATCATGATACCTAAGCCGCCGTGTACTCGTTTATCTAGCCAGCCAATAGGCCAAGGCTTCACCATATCGAAAAAGCGAAATAGAACAAAACCAGTGAATAACCATTTCCAGTCATCCGTAGGGATATTCAATAAAGGCACTAGGCCCATGGTGATCCAAAAGCCCGCAAACTCATCCCATACGATAGAGCCATGGTCGTGTACACCCATATCATCAGATGTCACCTGGCAGATCTTGATACCGATAATACAACTAACAACCACTACTGCGACATAAGCAGGAAACGGTAACTGAACCAGCAATAGATAAAATGGAATCGACGCAAGCGTGCCCATTGTGCCTGGAATAATCGGCGATAAGCCACTGCCAAAACCCGTAGCCAATAAGTGCCAAGGATTTTTAAGAGAAATAAGAGAAAGTGGATTTGTCATCAATTAACCTTAAAGTGATCGTAACCAGTTAAGTTCCAGCTTAGTGGTTCACCATTATTGTGTAATTCAAAATATTCTACAGGTCTTATCTGGCCAATGCAGGTGACTTTTGTACCTGTGTGCGACAAAGCACTTTCCAATGAACCTTTATTCTCTTCCGGCACGGTAAAGCAGAGTTCGTACTCTTCACCACTGGTCAATGCATACTGCTGTGCAGAACCGGTATCAGAAGAGAATTGAAGTAATTCAGCGGAGATTGGTAACGCACTCACATCAATGCTTGCACCGACCTGAGAACGCTTAAGGATGTGTTTTAAATCGGCAATAACGCCATCAGAGATATCAATAGCCGATGAAGCTAGGTTCACGAGCGCCTGCCCCGCCAATACTCGTGGAGAGCTGATGTAGTGCCTCTCTTCTAACTCAAGTGCATAAGGCTTAGCTTTGTTCTGTTCTGGGTCTAATATCACCTCTAGCCCAGCTTTGCTGTCACCTAAGTTACCCGTTACGTAAATCCAGTCCCCCACTTTCGCGCCATCTCTGCGTAGTGCTCGGCCTTCTGGCACAAAGCCCTGTACAGTCAGCGTTAAACTCAGCGGCCCTTTGGTCGTGTCACCACCAATAAGTTGAATACCAAAATAGTCTGCAAGTTTGAAGAAGGAATCACAGAAGGGAGCAAGCCATTCTTCATCGATTTCTGGCATGGTTAACGCAAATGAAACCCAGGCAGGCGTCGCACCCATCGCCGCAAGGTCGCTAATGTTCGAAGCCAACGCCTTGTGTGCTACCCATGCCGGATTCGCCTCTGTTAAGAAGTGAGTGCCCGCAACTAAAGTATCCGTGCTAATCGCTATCTGAACATTACTTGGCGCTTTGACCAAAGCACAGTCATCGCCAGCAGCCAGATGTACGTCTTTACGTTGTGGTTGTCGATTTACAAAATATTTTTCAATCAGGTTAAATTCGCCAGACATCACATGCCCTATCTTTAGTCTTCATACAAATCACCGTAATTATTGATATTACAGAAATTTAGTTACAAAAAAGGCCAGCATAAAAGCTGACCTTTAGATTCAATATACGAACGTCTTATTTCTTACGAACGTGCGGTGCAGCTTTATCAAGCACACCGTTAACAAACTTATGGCTGTCTTCTGCTGCGAATACTTTCGCAAGCTCGATAGCTTCATTGATAACCACTTTGTATGGTACATCTTCGCGACGAGTCATCTCGTACATAGCTAAACGTAGAAGCGCTAGTTCCATCAAATCCAAATCTTGCATAGGGCGAGATACGAATGGACGAAGCTTGCTATCAAGTTCCATGTGGCTAAGAGCAACACCAGTTAGTAGGTCGCGGAAGTATGCAACGTCTGTTTCTGGCATAGCTAGAGCAGGTTCTGCGGCATGATGCTCTTCTTCATCATACTTACCACCAGATAAGAACTGTTCTTCAACGGTAGCAATATTTTCTTTAGTAATTTGCCAAGAATAAATTGCTTGTAGAGCAAATTGACGTGCGTTACGACGTGCGGCTGGTTTCACACTGGCCCCCATTAGGAATCGATTTCAGAAAGAACGTTGATCATCTCAAGTGCGCTAAGTGCGGCTTCTGCACCCTTATTACCAGCCTTGGTTCCTGCGCGTTCAATAGCTTGATCGATCGTATCAACAGTAAGAACACCAAACGCTACTGGAAGAGAAAATTCCAGAGACACTTGTGCCAAACCTTTATTACATTCACTACAAACATAGTCAAAGTGAGGTGTACCGCCACGGATTACTGTACCAAGAGATACAATCGCATCGAACTTACCTGTTTTTGCAACGCGTTGCGCTACAAGTGGAAGTTCTACTGCACCAGGGCAACGAACAACAGTGATGTTGTCTTCGCTTACTTGTCCATGACGCTTTAAAGTATCGATTGCACCAGAAAGTAAACTTTCGTTAATAAAACTGTTGAAACGAGCAATAACGATAGCAATTTTTGCATTTGGCGCTGGGAAGCCACCCTCGATCACTTTCATAAGCCTTCCTTTAACTATTTTCATCAAGTGAGAATCGCCGGATTCTAGCACAAAACTGTGAGCAATATCTAATGCTAATTTAGAAGAACAGACACCGGAGATGTAAAGATGATAACGCAGCGCTGCTGCCAACCATATTGGAGCAGCAAGTAGCCAAACTTGTGTATTCAACACGTTTTGAATCGGGCTTGGCTACTTTACTCTTTTATCGTAATTAACCTCTAAAAGAGCCACTGAAATCATCGGTAAATTATGTCGCTATAAACGGACAGACGTCATCTTACTCGCAAACGTATTCAACAACATTAAGGCCAAAACCACCCAATGCGTGGTAACGCTTAGTGCTTGAAGACAACAAACGCATATCATGAACACCTAGGTCTTGTAGAATCTGAGAACCCACACCAACACGACGAGAAGTACCTTGTTTCTTAGCCATGGTTGGTTGCTCATTCTTATCTTGAGCTTCGAACGTCTTCACTTTATGAATCAAAGAATCAGACGACTCTTCGTTGCCAAGAATAACCAGCACACCGCCTTCATCGCCAATGCGCTTCATCGCTTTATCTAGCGACCAGCTGCGCTCGGTACCACGGTCTGAATGAAGCAGATCGGTAAACGTGTCATGCAGGTGAACACGCACCAAAGGAGCACCTTCGGTTAAGCTGCCTTTTTGCATTGCATAGTGGATCTGGTTATCAATCGTGTCACGGTAAGTCACAAGCTCGAAATCACCAAACTCTGTTGGCAAATGACATTGTGCAACGCGCTCAATCGTTGTTTCTGTGTTGTTACGGTATTCGATCAAGTCAGCTATGGTGCCTAGCTTGATGTCATGCTTTTCTGCGAACACTTCAAGATCAGGGCGACGTGCCATGGTGCCATCGTCATTTAGGATCTCAACGATAACAGACGCTGGCTCACAGCCTGCTAACCGAGCTAAGTCACAACCTGCTTCAGTATGGCCTGCGCGAGTTAGAACACCACCTTCTTGAGCAGTCAGAGGGAAGATATGGCCAGGTTGAACTAAGTCAGCCGCTTTTGCGTCTTTTGCCACAGCAGCTTGAACGGTAACAGCGCGGTCTGATGCAGAAATACCGGTTGTTACGCCCTCTGCCGCTTCAATCGAAACCGTAAAGTTAGTAGTGTATTGAGCGTTGTTGTCTTGGACCATAGGCGCTAAACCCATGCGGTTTGAACGCTCTTTGGTCAGTGTTAAACAGATTAAGCCACGGCCATACATCGCCATGAAGTTAATCGCTTCTGGCGTAACATGTTCTGCTGCCATGATCAGATCGCCTTCATTTTCGCGATCTTCATCATCCATCAGGATAACCATTTTCCCTAGGCGAATGTCTTCAATAATTTCTTGAGGAGTACTAATTGGCATTGTTCTATATCCTTTGAAATGGTTCTGCTTCCTAGAACCGACACTATTTAAACCTGATGATATTGCTCGCTTTTACAAAGTGATGTTTAGTGCACTTTATACCAACGGTTAGGCAAAACCATTCTGCTGTAAGAATTCCATTGTTAATCGAGAGTCAGGCTCAGACTCTTGCTGCTGGCCTTGCAGTAAACGCTCCATATAGCGCGCTAATACATCGACTTCTAGATTCACTTTGCGACCAACATTGAATTGATCTATGGTCGTTTCTGAAGAGGTATGAGGAACGATAGTCAGCTTAAAGGCATTCTTGCGTAAATCATTCACCGTCAAGCTAATACCATCAACGGTGACTGAACCTTTTTGAGCTACGTACTTTGAGATCTCTGCTGGCATTTCTACCCAAAACTCAATTGCACGGCCAACTTGGTTGCGTTCAACAATCTCACCCACGCCATCAACGTGACCAGACACAATGTGTCCACCGAAACGCGTGGTTGGTAACATTGCTTTCTCAAGGTTAACTTTATCGCCCGCTTGGTAATCGACAAAACCCGTTTTTTTCAGGGTCTCAAGCGAAAGATCTGCACTGTAGCTGTGGTCGTTAAACTCAACCACCGTCAAACACACACCATTGGTCGCGATACTGTCGCCTAACTTAACGTCAGCCATATCAAGATTACCAACATTAACCGTTACGGTGATGTCTTCTCCGCGGGGAGTGATTGCACTCAATGTACCTACGGCTTCTACAATTCCTGTAAACATTTTAAAACTCTTTTTGTTGTCAACGACACGTATGCTGTTGGAATGACTATTTCTACTGTGGTTTCGTCGCGATAATAGGTTTCGCGACGATGCGAATATCCACACCAACCTGTCGAACATCTTTAATTTCTAGGTCAATCACATCAGACATTGAAGTGAGCCCTAATGCGCCCATCAAACCTCGTCCATCACTGCCCATTAGTTTAGGTGCTAAATAGAGGATTAGCTCATCCACTAACTGCGCTTCAATCAAGCTTTTTGCCAATGTAGCACCCGCTTCGACCCAAATATGGTCGATATGATTCGCAGGTAATTGGCGCATCAAATCGTGTAAATCGAGCTGACCTGCATCTGTGGTTTCGACTTCAATATCAGCAGAGGTTTCAGCGACTCTCAATACCGATGTTGGAGTTTGGAATAACTTGAGCTCAGGATACAGTTGATTTTGGCGATCAAGAATCACGCGAATTGGCTGACGAAGTTCATCTTCAGCGTAATGAGCTTTAATACTGCTTGGCAACTCTGCCCAGCGAACATTCAACGAGGCGTTGTCTTCAATCACCGTCTGGCTAGTTGATAACACAGCGCCTGATTTTGCTCGGTAGTTCTGAACATCACGACGCGCTTCTGGCGATGTGATCCACTGGCTTTGACCATTTTCCAATGCCGTTTGCCCATCAAGGCTAGCGGCCATCTTTAACTGAACGAATGGCATGCCCGTTTGCATACGCTTGATAAATGCAGGGTTCAAGTCGAGAGCATCTTGCTCTAATAAACCGATTTCAACCTCAATACCCGCATCGCGTAGCATTTTGATACCACGACCTGCAACTTTTGGGTTTGGGTCCTGCATGGCACAAATCACTTTGGCTACTTGAGCCTTAATCAAACCTTCAGCACAAGGTGGCGTTCGACCATAGTGCGAGCAAGGTTCTAGCGTGACATAAGCAGTCGCACCTTTTGCTTTGTCGCCCGCCATTCGCATAGCATGTACCTCAGCATGAGGCTCACCGGCTTTGGCATGAAAACCTTCGCCAACGATCTGACCGTCACTGTGTACGATGACACAGCCAACATTAGGGTTTGGTGCAGTGGTGTAAATGCCGCGTTTTGCTAACTGAATAGCACGCGACATCATTTGAAAATCTAGGGGAGTAAAGTTTGACATGATTGAGGAGTTAGTCCTCTAATTTAGCGATTTCTTCGCCAAACTCTCGGATGTCTTCAAAGCTGCGGTAAACAGAGGCAAAACGAATGTACGCCACTTTGTCCAATTCTTTCAATTGGCCCATCACAAGGTTACCAATCATTTCGCTTGGTACTTCACGCTCACCAGTTGCACGGAGTTGTGACTTAATCGTACTGATCGCAAGTTCAATCGCATCAGCACTCACTGGGCGTTTTTCTAGGGCGCGCTGTACACCACCCACCATTTTATCTTCATTAAATGGTTCGCGGTTTCCATTCGACTTTATGACTTTAGGCATCACAAGTTCTGCCGATTCGAAAGTCGTAAAACGTTCACTACATGCAAGGCATTGACGGCGACGACGAACCTGATGGCCATCGGCTACCAGTCTTGAATCGATTACTTTAGTGTCGTTCTCTGAACAAAAAGGACAATGCATATCACCTCCAAATAATTGAATATCAGTGTAACGGAATTGCCAAACGTTAGGAAAGAAAAAGGGCCAATTAAGGCCCTTTTGTGTGGTAATTCAT
>NZ_JBFRVX010000088.1:0-2822 GCF_041475345.1 Vibrio sp. 10N.222.48.A3
CTACATCATGTTGTTACAAATAACGATGGATACTTAAGTCATCAGATTTAATATCACAGGCAGAGCCACTGACTATGCTTGCTAAGATCTTTCCTGAGCCACATGCCATTGTCCAACCTAATGTTCCATGACCTGTATTGGTAAATAAATTTTTGATAGGCGTCTTGCCGATGATAGGCGTGCCATCTGGCGTCATTGGTCTTAGCCCAGTCCAGTATTCAGCCTTAGAAAAGTCCCCCGCTTGTGGGAAAAGATCTTTTATCACCATATCAATCGTGGCTTTGCGTTTTTCTGGGATTAGGTAGTCAAAACCAGCGAGTTCTGCCGTACCCGCGATACGAATACGATCATCAAATCGCGTCATCGCGACCTTGTAGGTTTCATCCATAACAGTCGAAGTCGGTGACTTATCTACATTCACGATAGGCAATGTTAGTGAATATCCTTTCACTGGGTAAACCGGTATAGACAAGTCGACTTGCTTTAATAGTTCTCGAGAATAGCTTCCTGACGCGACCACGTAAGCATCCGCTTTAAACTCGCCTTGAGTCGTTGTAATAGTCTCAATGGCTTGATTCTGATGATTCAAACTTACCACTTCAGTATCAAACACGAACCTAACACCGAGTTGCTTGGCTTTCTCAGTCAAGGTTAAACAGAACTGATGGCAATCACCGGTTTCATCATGAGGTAAGTATAAGCCGCCCACCAGCTTGTCTTTGACGTCCGCTAAACCCGACTCCACTGACAGACACTGGTCAACATCAAACAGCGAGTGTTCGATCCCACTCTCTGTTAATAGCTTCATATCCTGCTGAATAGCATCGAGTTGCTTCTCGCTTCTGAATACTTGCAAGGTGCCTTTCTGCCTGCCCTCATAAGCTAAATCTTCACTGGTTCTTAGATGAGTAAGACACTCTCGACTGAAGTTTGCCACTCTTAACATGCGTGACTTATTCATGGCGTACTTGGCTTCATTACAGTTGGCCAACATCTTAGTCGCCCAAGCAACTAATTCAGGAGAAAGTGACGGCTTCACTTTTAGAGGCGCATGCTCTTGGGTAAGCCATTTCATTGCTTTCAACGGAATCCCCGGTGCCGCCCATGGTGAAGAATATCCGTAAGAAATTTGCCCTGCATTCGCAAAGCTGGTTTCCTTGCCACTGCTATCTTGACGATCAATAACCGTCACTGTATGACCTTCTTTCGCCAGGTACCAAGCACTGGTTAACCCAATAACACCGCTACCAATTACAATAACTTCCATTCTCTTCCCCTAATGCCCGACAAAGCCAAAATCTGTCGAACACAGCTGTCAGTCTAAAACTCGTTTCGTTAATAATTTGTAACTTATTCCGCGTATGTTGACTTATCAATAGAGTGTGCGTTGACAAAAACTCAATTCAACTTAAAAACGAATTCGGCAGTTTGGAACTGTGATATTGGCGGTATTTGGACGCTTAGAAGGAGTCGCTAAGTAAATCTACTATTCTTAGATATTGTAAGCGTCATGACTCAAGAAAGTGGCGTTTTCAAGTAAGAAATCTAACAAGGTTTCGGCCTGTAGCGTGAGTGCGCGGCCTTTTAAAGATTGAACCTTAACCGTCGCCTTCGATAGCATCTCCAACTCGGTCGCAACCACTTCAATCTGTCCTGACTTTATTTCATCGATCACAGTGAGCTTAGGCATAAAGGTGACGCCCAATCCTGCTGATACAAAGTTAGTCAGTGCGGTCACCGAATTGGTTTGAAGCTTTGGCTGCAAGGTAAGGTGGGAAATTTGTTCAGCCTGCTTTACCAGCCTCCCCATACCGGTCGAGTTATCGATCAAGGCAAGAGAAGCGTCTTGAATATCTTGCATTACCACTGGCGCTTCTTTCATCGTAAGGAAGTGCCCCTTCGGAGCAATCAATTCGAGCGGATGACTACGTTCAACGTGGGAGTGCAGCTTAGGATGTGGAGCAGAAGCATAGGTTATTGCGAAGTCTATCTGTTGATCTTCCAACATCTTGACCGCGTCCAATGCCCCAGCAATTTCAATAGAAAGGTTGATATCAGGATAACGGGTCATAAAGGTTTGCATCGGCTTTGACACCAAGTTGGTAATAAACCCTTCACCGATGGCAATACTGACACTGCCTCCTTTGAGGTTTTTAAGCTTGGCTAGTCGAGTAAGCACTGCAGCCTCTCCACGAACAATGGAACGATAGTAATGCAACAGTTCATTACCCGCCTCAGTCAACAGTGATTGGCGGTTGTTGCGCTCCCATACTTTCATTTCCGCTTGCGCTTCGAGCTGGGTCAGCATTCTGCTCATTGCAGCAGGGTCAACATTCATCATCTTGGATGCCTTACGCAATGAGCCATACTTAGACAACGCGTTTAAATACTCAAGAGCGCGGATATTAAAGTGATGCATTCAACTTCCTTGTGATTCGACTGACACTAGATCAAGCGTCTCACAAATTGGCTGCGAACATGTATCCCATTTTATCAAGAACGTATTTACACTTACTAACTTGTGCACCGAGTCACTTCAAGGCAGCTAAAGGCTCATGCTCGTTTATTCGATCTACTCTTGATAGACAGATGGAAAGAGCTTAAAGAACCTGTTTTAAACCGCTTAACGAAACATTTTCGATGACATGGCACCTGTGTTGTTCGGCTTTCACTTGAGTAATACCAATCACAGTAAATAAGTGATCAAACATAGCGTAGGAAAAAAGCTTGAGAACAAGGCAGAATTTTTCGATAAGTAGTTATTCTACAACCAAAAATTCTAACGAAGTTATCGAGGTTTTTAACAAGCTAGGGTGACCAGT
>NZ_JBFRVX010000089.1:0-4021 GCF_041475345.1 Vibrio sp. 10N.222.48.A3
GCCAAATAGCCAAATAGCGAAATAGCGAAATAGCCAAGTAGATAAATAGACAGACAGCTAATTAAACAGCTAGACCGAAAAACAGCTTAGCTAATACAAGAAAAGCCAACCCCTAGATTTGTTTCGCGAACCATAAGGACATCAATGTGAACCTAAGACAGTTGGAAGTCTTTTACGCCATTATGCAAACCGGAACCGTATCTGGGGCTGCGCGTAATCTGCATGTGTCACAACCTAATGTGACTCGTATTCTGGCACACACAGAGCAACAACTTGGTTTTGGATTGTTTGAGCGTGTCAAAGGTCGGTTGGTGCCAACGGTTGAAGCGAGAACCTTGCTGCCAGAAGCGGAAAAGGTGTATCAGCAGTTAGGTCAATTTCGTTCTTTGACGAATAAGGTTAAGCAAGGACATCAGCACCTACGTATTGGTGCACCACCGATACTGGCGACCAAATTGCTGACTCCGGTAATAGCCCAAATGTCTCGCGAACAAGATCTCTCTTTTGAGTTACTAACAGCAAACCGTGATGGACTGTGTGCTGGGCTGTTAAAGCATGAGCTTGATATTGCTATCGCATTTGGGGACGAAACACCGCCTGCCATATTAAGTGAAACACTCTTAACTGAATCACTCAAGGTTCTGGTTCCTTCCCACACAGTTGAACAGTTACCTACTGAATTAACCCTTGATGATCTGATCAATTATCCCTTGCCAATCATCGGGCTTGATAGCCGCGATCCATTAGGCCTACTGTTACATCAAAGCCTTATTGCGCGAGATGAGCATTATCACCATCCGATATCTGTGCGTGGATATAGCGCGGCCGCGGAATTGGTGAAGCACCAAGCAGGCTTTGCGATTGTCGATCCGTGGACGGCAGAGCAATATCAAAATGACGACTCGGTTTGCGTGCTTTCACTGCAGCCGGATATCCAATTCTCGGTCTCGATGCTTTGTGCAGAGCACACCCCTCAGTCTATTTCTGTTAAGCAATTTATCGCTTCATTGAAGAGCCATACTCAGCCTATAACTTAAGGTTATAGGCTCGCCATAAATTGGTATTCGGCAGCTTCTAAGTTCTTAATTAAAGTAAACCCATACAAAGATTTATTAATTAGGAATACTCATGTCTATCGCTCAACCTTACCTTCTTTTTTTTGGGGATGTTACCGACCCACTTGCCGCAAAAACAGCTCGCGGTATTCATCAATGGCGACCAGAAATTTGCCTAGGTCAGCTTCGTTTAACAGACGTTACCGTTTCACTTGGCTTAACGGATATGACCTTACAAGAGGCGCAAGCACAGGGCGCGAAAACGCTAGTGATTGGCACAGCAAACCCAGGTGGTGTTATTCCTGACTCTTGGCAGCCAACCATAATGGAAGCTACAGAAATGGGATTTGAGATTGCATCTGGCATGCACCAACGACTGAGTGAATTTTCACCGCTTGCTGACATGCAACAGCGAGGATTGACTAAGCTTCATGATGTACGCCATTTTGATGGTGATCTAAACGTTGGTAACGGTAAGCCTCGTCAGGGTAAGCGCCTTCTTACGGTCGGAACCGATTGCTCAGTAGGAAAAATGTTCTCGGCGTTGGCCATTGAAAAATCGCTTAAACAAGTAGGAATCTCTGCTCAGTTTAAAGCGACAGGGCAGACAGGTATCTTGATTGAAGGCAAAGGCATTTCTATTGATGCGGTGGTGGCGGATTTCATTTCTGGCGCGGTTGAAGCGATTAGCCCCGATTTTACTGACTACGAGTGGGACATCATTGAAGGGCAGGGTTCTTTGTTCAACCCTTCGTTTGCAGGCGTGAGTTTGGGATTATTGCATGGCGCACAAGCTGATGCTTTGGTGCTATGTCACGAAGTAGGGCGACCACATATTCGCAACCTTCCTCATGCGCAATTACCAACGATTGAACAGACGATCGAAGCTAACTTGCAAGCCGCGCGATTGACGAATCCAGATGTAAAATTGGTTGGCATCTGCTTGAACACGTCGGCAATCAGCATTGAAGACGCTGAGACATTATGCCAAGAATGGACCACACTCTATCAAGTGCCCGTGACGGATCCAGTGCGTTTTGGTGTACAACACATTACTGATCATTTGCGACATTCACTTTAACGACGTCATCATTTCTACGTTTCCATTTGTTAAAGCGAACATCAACCGAGTGAAATTATGAAGATTACAGCAGAACCCATTACTATCGCGATGCAAACGCCTTTTCGCATCTCTCGTGGCAGTCGAACTGAGTGTCACGTTGTTCGTGTTTACATTGAACATGGTGGCAAACAAGCTCAAGGCGAATGCACGCCTTACCCACGATACGGCGAGTCATCGGAGTCTGTGTTAGCGCAAATCCAACAAGCGTCTAGCGCACTTGAAGCTATGTTTGCACGAGGCGTTACCGATCCCGCAGAGCTAAGAGATCATCTTCAGTCTTTATTGACTGGAGGGGCAGCGCGAAATGCGGTCGATTGTGCGCTTTGGGATTTCGAAGCGCAGCAGAACGGCCAGATGTTTCCAAATAGCTTGTTTGAGCTACCCAATCAAATCGTTACTGCAATGACAGTCTCCATTGGCACACCAGAAGCGATGGCTACCCAAGCTCGAGATTATGTGGCGAATGGTGCGAAACTTCTAAAAGTGAAGCTTGATGGCGAGCAGGTAGTAGAGCGTGTTCGTGCAGTGCGAGAAGCGGCACCCGATGTTCTGGTTGTACTGGATGCTAATGAAGCGTGGACAGGGTTGAATCTCGAAGAGTTGTTTAATCAACTAACAGAGTTTGATATCGCGATGATCGAGCAACCTTTGCCGCAACAACATGATGCGTCACTGGCACATATCAATCACCCGATCCCACTGTGTGCGGATGAAAGCTGTCATACCACTTCGCAACTTTCATCTTTGTTAGGCAAGTATGAAATGGTTAACATCAAGCTCGATAAAACGGGCGGTTTGACCGAAGCCTTGGTACTTGCTGAAGAAGCTCAAAGGCTCGGCTTTACTCTGATGTCGGGTTGTATGCTAGGCACCTCATTGGCGATGCGAGCGGCGCTGCCTATTGCGGTTCAATCTGAAATCGTCGACCTTGATGGTCCTGTGCTATTAGGGCAAGATGTTTCGCCAGCACTGACTTATCGAGATGGGATGATCATTCTTTAAGGTGGCTTAGCGTTCAGTATTGATGATGTAGGTCATAGGTAGGCACGCGAACTTTTGGACAGAACCTTCTTAGAGTAATCACCTAAATTAGAAATATACGGATAACTTTTTGTATCGAAAGTCGCTTAGAAAGTACAAATATGACACGCACATTTAGCGTTAAATGTCACACTAACTTAATTGCGCTAGTTATGAACAATACATTTGCCTTGTAATACCATTGTCATCTCTTCTTTTTCGCTTGTAGATAGCTTGAAAAACATCGGTAACAAGCGTTCGCAATCACCGAAATACGCACACGGTTATCCCAGGTCAATTTTTCTATCTCTATGAATCTAAGAGTAAATTTTGGTAGGCATAAGATAATCGAGCACAGCGTTAAGCGCAATGCTCGCTTTTGCCAGAAGAAAGTACTCAAAATTGCGCACTTGATGCCATCCAACTAATTGATTAAAAAGCGATTTCTGGAGTATAGTAAGAGGATAAGCGAGGCAAGCACTCTGCGTGATAAACAGAATGCTGTTTAATAAGCTGTTATCTCTCTAGATGGAAATCAGTAGTAATGTTTAAGAAAGTAGAAATAAACCATTGGCGTCAATTCGAAAGAATAGAAATAGATCTTGATGAAAAAGTAACAATCATTACAGGCTCAAATGGTGCCGGAAAAACGACGATCCTTGGCGTTTTAGGCAAGACTTTTGGGTGGAATACTCGTTTACTTTCTACTCCAGCCAAAGATCAAGAATCTGGCCTAATGCGTTTTTTAACCGGCAAATGGGATTCTTTTTTTTCTAAAGAGGAAGAACAAGAATCATGGATTGAAATCGGCAAGGTACAATAT
>NZ_JBFRVX010000090.1:0-447 GCF_041475345.1 Vibrio sp. 10N.222.48.A3
CTTCCGGCCTTTTTGATTCTGAGCTAATTCAAAGATTAATCGTAGATCGTTGGGATTGGTTGACGCTTGTGCTGTGTTGCTTTGTAGATGCCAACTAAGCGATCGGATACGTCTTGAGGTACTGTTTTACCTTCAAGGAAATCATCGATTTGATCGTAAGAAAGGTTCAATGCTGCTTCATCGGCTTTCTGTGGATCAAGCTCTTCTAGATCAGCAGTGGGTACTTTCTTAACAAGTTGCTCTGGAGCGCCCAACGTTGCTGCAAGCTCACGAACTTGGCGTTTGTTCAAACCAAATAGTGGTGCTAAATCACATGCGCCGTCACCGTGCTTAGTGTAGAAACCAGTGATGTTTTCCGCTGAGTGGTCAGTACCAATCACCAGACCGCCAACGTAACCAGCAATTTCGTATTGTGCGATCATGCGAGCACGAGCTTTCACGTTGCCT
>NZ_JBFRVX010000090.1:1176-2839 GCF_041475345.1 Vibrio sp. 10N.222.48.A3
GAGCTTTCACGTTGCCTTTCACAAAGTCGATTTTTGCTGAATCTGTTGGTAGTAGACCTGTGCCTTCAAGAGCAACGTGAGAGGCTGCGTGAAGCCCGTCAACACCCGCTTTAATGTTGACAGAAACAGATTGAGAAGGCTGAATGAAAGAGAGAGCAAGCTGTGCTTCGTCTTCATCTTTTTGTTCACCGTAAGGTAGACGAACCGCGATGAATTGGTACTCGTCGCTACCAGCGCTTTCATTTAGGCTATCAACGGTCATCTGTGCCAAGCGGCCACAGGTTGTTGAGTCGACACCACCACTGATACCAAGGATCAGTGATTTGCATCCTGACTGTTGAAGTTTCGTTTTGATAAACTCCACACGACGAGTCACTTCGAAGTGAGGGTCAATTGAAGGTAGTACGCGCATTTCGTCACGAATTAACTGTTCCATTCGTATTCCTTTCCTGCAAGCAAATTAAAAATCTAGTGTTATCATACCTAAATCATCCGATTTAAAAACCTCTTTGCACAAGCTTAGAAAGAGAAGGCAGTAATAAGTAATGGAAAAAATAGCCATTTTCGGTAGTGCGTTTAATCCACCGAGTTTAGGGCATAAAAGTGTGATTGATTCATTGGCTCACTTTGACAAAATCCTGCTCGTTCCAAGTATTGCCCATGCTTGGGGAAAAGAGATGCTAGACTTTGATACGAGATGTCAGTTAGTTAACGCATTTATTAGCGATCTTTCATTGGAGCAAGTGGAGCTTTCTTTGGTCGAAAAGAGCCTATTTACTCCAGGTGAAAGCGTAACGACTTATGCGGTGCTCAGCGCACTTCAGAAGTTACATCGTGATGCGGAACTCACGTTCGTTATAGGTCCTGACAACTTCTTTAAGTTCTCATCTTTTTATAAATCAGATGAGATTACTGAGCAGTGGTCTGTAATGGCTTGCCCTGAAAAAGTGAAAATTCGTAGTACTGATATCCGCAATGCGCTGATAAGTGGAAGCGATGTTGCAAAACTGAGTACAAAGTCAGTTACAAAGATATTGCAAGATAGTGGACTGTATACAATAATGTAGATTCACTCACTCAAGAGGTCTGATGACTATGCTAAAGCGCGCGATACCAGCGACGATGATCATTGCAGCATGCAGTTTACCTGCATATGCTGAGTGTGATTTTTTTAGCCTAGATTCGGTAATGCTGACTTCTGATGACGAAAATAGCTGTTTAGACTTTTCTACGAGCCTTGAAGCTTTCGGCCAAAGTATGTTGGAGCTTAGTGGGTTAAGCGAACCAGAACCTCAAACTAAGCCTGATTACTGGTCTGATTGGGTTATTCAAAGCAAAGATGCGCCTTTGTTAACTCAGAGCCTTGAGTCTAACTATGTTGGTCTCGGTATGTGGTTTCCAGAAGAGCTGGAAGATGAACAGTATAATATGTCGACAGAAGAGTGGTTGATGAACCATGGTCTTCAGCTGAGCATCGGTTTTGGTGATAAAGTTGAAGGGCAGCCGCGTATGCGTTTTGATTACCGTTGGCATGACTCTAGTGATGCAGACTTAATGATGCAGGTTGAGCTGCCATTCTAGACAGGTAGTTCATTCTTTTCTGTCTAAGTGCTAAGAATTAAAAAAGCCGCAAAAACTGAGTTTTTGCGGCTTTTTAGTATCT
>NZ_JBFRVX010000091.1:0-7833 GCF_041475345.1 Vibrio sp. 10N.222.48.A3
ACTTTTGTTGGTGTTCAAGCAACCGGGTTAATTGAAGGGATCATTATGATCGAGTCATTATTCTCTTGGCCGGGTATTGGTCACGCGTTAGCGCATGCGATTTTCCGTAGAGATATACCAATGATTCAAGGTTCTGCTCTGCTGATGGGGCTTCTATTTGTGGTCATCAATACCTTAGTCGATCTTGTTAACTACCAATTGGATCCAAGGCAACGCGCGAATAAACCCTCTGCTTTATTTTCAAAATTTGCACCTAATAAACAACAAGCAGAACCCGAAAAAAAGAAGGTTAAGATCGTATGAATTTAACAAAGCCGCAATGGTTAGGTCTGATTATCTTAGCCGCCTTATTATGCCTAGTCATGCTAGAACGGACTGTCTATCAAGGTGATATTGCCAAGCAAAATTTAGACCTTGCATTCACAACGCCTTCTGTCGAAGAACCTTTAGGCAGAGACCATTTTGGACGCAGTAATTTGGCAAGATTAAGCCACGCCATCAGCACCTCACTTTCCATGGCATTAATAAGTATTACTACCGCTGCGTTGTTAGGGACGTCAATGGGAGTAATCGCTGGTTGGAAACAAGGATGGTGGGATAAAATCTTTTCATTCAACGTGAACATGATACTCGCCATGCCCGGCTTAATTCTTGTTTTACTTTTTGCGGCAATGGTTCCTGGATCATTCCTCATTCTATATATCGCCATATCGCTCATGCTGTGGGTGGATTTTTTCCGCGTGTCACGCAACCGAACGTTGTCACTCATTCAGTCACCTGCAGTAGAAGCCTCTCGGCTTTATGGGTTCAACCACTGGTATATATTCAAGCGTCACTTATGGCCAGATTGCCGAAATGATTTATTCACCCTGTTCTGTTTTGGTACGGGTAATTCAATACTGGCACTCGCGTCTTTAGGCTTTCTGCATGTTGGGCTCAAGCCGCCAGAAGCTGAACTCGGCTTAATGATGGTTGAACTATTCCGTTACTACCACCAAGCCCCTTGGGTTTTGATTCAACCGGTACTGACCGTTTTTCTTCTGGTATTAAGCTTTCATTTATTAGCTCAAGGAAAACGTCACACGCAATCCTCAAAAAACCATACGCATAATGAACCGGGAGCTAAACAAGAAAAACCCCAACTAGGCAAACAAGCGGATAACGGAGTAGCAGCATGAACGCAATGTTAAAAATTGAAAACCTGTCGATTCAAACTGATACTCAAACCTTAGTCCAGAGCTTAAGTTTAGATTTATATCCGCAGCGTCCGCTCACCATTTTGGGAGAAACAGGCGCGGGGAAAAGCCTAATCGCGGCAGCTATCGCCGGCACATTACCTGATGCCTTAAAACCAGAGGGCGACATTACTTTGTTTGATGAGCTTAACCCTTTAAATCGAGAACGGTTTTGGGGCAAAGAAATAGCTTTGCTACCTCAAGAACCTTGGTTAGCACTCAATCCGCTTCGGACTATAGGATCGCAGATAAGCGAAGTTCATAAGCTGGTTTTAAACGAAGGTCGTTCCCAGAGTGACACACTCACCCATCATGCACTTCAACAAATGGATCTGGGCAAAGATGGAGATAAACACCCATTTGAACTCTCGGGCGGAATGGCGCAACGTGCTGCGTACTTATGTGCGACACAAGCTGGAGGCAAACTGTTAATTGCCGATGAACCCACAAAAGGCTTAGACGAAAGCCGACGTGATCACGTTGGGCAACTTCTCCTTTCTCACTGCCAACAACTTGAAAATGGCAAACCCGGTGGCCTGCTCACCATCACTCACGACATTAAGCTGGCTAAAATGTTAGGTGGTGACATCATTGTCATGAAAGAAGGGGCAATTGTTGAAAGGGGAGACGCTAAAGCCATTTTAGATCAGCCACAAGCGGCCTACACAAAAGCGCTAATACAAGCGCAACCTGAGTATTGGTATCTTGATCAGCCAACTTCCTCGCAACCTTCAAATGAATCAAATAGTCACGCTACTCCCTCAGAGGTTGGTATACAAAGCGGGCAGAAGCCATTGCTTGAAGTTGAAAGTTTAGCGATTTACCGCGATCAAAGAACACTCTTTTCAGATCTCACGTTCTCATTATCACAAGGTGAAATACTGGGAGTTTATGGTGACAGCGGATGCGGGAAATCTTCTCTCGCCGATACTTTACTAGGGTTGCATCACGACTTTTCCGGCAATATCGACTGGCTTCAAAAAATCGAAAAAGGACAACGCCTCAAGCTTTACCAAGATCCACCCAGTGCGCACTCCCCTCACACAACACTAAAAACGTTACTTAATGACTTATGTGCGCTTCACAAGCTAAATCGCTCCAAGATACCCGTACTTCTAGATAGATTGAGCCTTAACTCTGCTTTGCTTGAACGTCCATCAAGCCAAGTATCCGGAGGAGAATTGCAGAGGTTTGCGATTTTACGAGCGCTACTGATGAGCCCAAAACTGTTAATTGCAGATGAACCCTCATCACGATTAGACCCCATCACAGCAGCCCAAACGCTAAAGCTGATTGTTGAAGTATCGAAAGAAGCTAACTGCGGCCTAATTTTGATCAGCCATGATCAACTGGCTTTGAGTAAGCTATGCAATAAAGTGATCGACTTATCGCGCTATTGATTTATCTAGCTATTGATTTCTGGATCGATAGACTTATTGAGCTATTGGGCTATCGACCTAAACGAGCTTCGCGGTTATCTGTCTTCTCAGTGGTACATTCGCCGTAAATCTTTAGTCATACCTTCACTATCTACTCACTGAATGTACATCTCTGTGTAACCCAATCTGACTAACCTTGCATAAGAGGTTAGCCAGATTGTAGCTATTTATGCTTCAGCCATAGCAAAGTCTAGAAACTATAAAAACCTCTAACCTCTTCTATCGCACTCACTCGAATGGTGAGGTGATGCACCAGTATTGGTCATCCACAAGCGGGCTTAAAATATAAGTCGTTGAAATATAATGTTTATCAATTTTGGCACAAATCGTGAACTACCACTAAGTAGGTATTCAGATATTAGGAGTTGAATATGTTGGTCGTTATTTCAGTGGGTTTATCCCTATTAGTACTTGCAGCGCTGTTTCATTTCTCAAAGAAGAGACAAACAGCGCTATCACACCGGTTTGAAACCTTAGTTCTACTCAGACAGTTATTGTTGCTATCACGCAAACATCGCGCGGCAACGCATTATGCTCTGGCGTATCAATTGACGAGCGACTCAATTCGAAAAGTGAATCAGATTTACGACAACATACTTGAGGTATCTGAACTGCTTCAATCTCATGTGTCGTTTGACAGCCGTCCGATGTATCGCATTTATCACCTCAAACTCATCGCTATGCACAATGACTGGCAAAACCGTAGCTTAGTACGTAATCAATCGATTCATGGAAAAACGATTCGTCACAGCATGTTCTTGATGGATGAAGTGATGATCATCTGGCTGATTCAATCAGAACGAGAAGACATGAGCCGTGAGTACCACATGAACTGGCAACAGATCTTAGATTGTATGGAGATCCTTACCAAGTTGAGAATGGCCATCCCTGGGATAGAAAAGTCGAATACGGAAATACCTGAGGAGTATGCGAGATTCAAATTCTATGCATCTCAGACTCACCGTAAACTCAACCAATTATCAATTATCTGCCCTATTAGCAGTGGATCACCAGTTTGCACTCGAGCGATGCATGCACTCGCAGAAATCGCATCGAGCAACGAATTAACCCAACCGACAGATAGCTTATACGAATTAACCAGTGATATTTCTAGCGTCGTATCGCAAGTTTACGACCAAGTATTATCCGACATTACTAGAAACTTGTATCAGCCTTTACCTGACATCAACGATAAGGCGATAAACACCCGATTATCGGTACACAGATACGTGTAAAGACTTCGTGAGAGGAGAGCGTGTGGAACTCTGAATTATTGAGTTCAAATCCGATATCACCTTTGATATCGGATTTTTGTATTTGTTTGCTTATGCCTTGTGTACTTGTGTACTTGTGTACTTGTGTACTTAAGATATATAAGCTCAAACATCACCAGACTTAATATCGCTAGACCAAACTTCTGCTGCAAAATCAATGAACTGACGAACAACAGGCAGCTGATAACTGCGAGACAGATACACCGCCCAAAGCACACTGCAGGGTGAAACAAAGTCATCCAATATTCGTTTCAATTTCCCTTCTGCAATCAACGGATTGGCTAAATCACAAGGTAAGCGAACAATCCCTTTTCCATGCTGTGCGGCGCGAGTTAATACCCCAACATCGTTAGCCTTGATAGTGCCAGACACCTCAACCGAATAGTGCTGGTTATCCTTAACGAAATCCCACTTAGAAACACTCAAATGGCGAAAGCAGTTATGCTGTCGAAGTGCTTCGACCGTTTCAGGTTCTCCGTACTTGTCTAGGTAGACTTGAGAGGCACACACCACTGAATCAATGTCCATGAGCTTTCGAGCAATCAAACTATCGTCAGGTTGGTCAGTATAGCGAAGGGCAATATCTATTCTCTCATCCACCAGCTGCGCAAAACGGTCTGAGGCAAACAACTCGACCGTGATATTAGGGTGACGCTCTGTGAATTGCTCAACCACATCCAACAGCATATTTTGAGTTAAACCAATCGGCGCTGCAATTCGAATTACCCCTGAAAGATCGTCGGTTTGATTGAGTGAAGTGACTTCTAGCTCTGCGGTTTCATGGAGTATCTTCTCGCAACGTCGCAGCGCAATCTCTCCTGCCGCTGTCAAACTGACCTTACGAGTAGTTCTGTGCAGTAACCTTTGTTTTAACCACCCTTCGATCTCTTGAACATGCCGTGAAACCTGTAAACGGCTCATGTCCAAATGCTCTGCTGCTTGAGTAAAACTGGCGCAATTTGCGACTTCAACAAAGCTACGCATCGCCGTCAACCTGTCCATCACACTCTCCCTTGCCGACTTAACCAAGCCTATTAGATAACTGTATAGATACAATCTACATCATTTTACGATATTTATCGCAACCTAGTGAGCTATTAGACTGCAATGGCTGTCGAGAAACAGACTCAATAAATTAGATAATTGGAGAGACATTATGAAAATTGCAGTATTAGGCGCATCAGGTTGGATTGGTAGTCACATCGCTCAAGAAGCTCAATCTCGCGGACACGAAGTTGTTGCTGTTGTAAGAGATGCAAGCCGCGTAAAAATCAGCGATGTTGAAGTTCGTTCATTTGATTTACAAGATGAAGCGGCAAGTCTAGCGACCGCTTTCTCAGGCGTTGATGCGGTAATTGCTTCGATTGGTGGACGCGCTCTAGGCAATCACGACATCGTAAAAAACACAGCAGCTAAGTTACTTGATACATTGCCAAGCATTGACATCGAACGTCTACTTTGGGTAGGAGGTGCAGGCTCATTAGAAGTGGCGCCAAACGTACCGTTAGTTACCGTTCCTGACTTCCCTGCGGACTACAAAAACGAAGCGCTAGCACAAGGAGAAGCCCTTGAAATGTTCAAACAATCTAATGAAAAGGTTAACTGGACATTCGTTAGCCCTGCTGCGGAAATCTTCCCGGGCGATAAGCTATCAGCCTACCGCACAGGTGGTGATCAACTGCTCACTGACGAAGATGGCAACAGCAAAATATCCGTCAGCGACTACGCTATCGCGATGATTGATGAACTAGAAGCTGGCAAGTTCCCACGCCAACGTATTGGTGTCGCTTACTAGTCAGCTCATATATAAAAACTAAAAAAGCCGCTTGTTCAAAACAATGCGGCTTTCTCATCTTTATATTGAGCATTCCTTTAATCCAATGGCAGGTGACCCGTTTTCACTAGGATAACCGTCTCTTCTTCCACATAAGGGAAATGCTCGCTCATATGAGGGCTACGCATCCATGTGTGTTTTGGATACTCGCCATGTTCATCTTTAAAAGTGCCTGACAACACAAAGATCTCTTCACCACCAAAATGACGGTGTGGCTGAAAGCGCTCACCAACGGGCCATTTCACTAACGCGACATGCTCGTGTTCGAATTCATGCAGTGGCATCACTTGTAAACCACCAATACCCGGAAGCCATTCCGTTTCTAGCGTATTAATGCGAACTTGAGTTAAGTCTCTCGCATCAAACTGGTTGAGCTTCACCAAGATCGTGCAGCCATTTTTGCTTGATGGAGAATGCGCACTGCCCGGGGGATTACGGATATAAGTACCGGCAGGGAAATCTCCAGTTTCATCAGAGAAAACACCGTCTAACACGAAGATTTCTTCGCCTTGCGGATGCGGGTGCTCAGAAAACGAAGATTCAGGATCGTACTTCACAACACTGGTTGTGTGGCCCGACTCTTTCTCTTCTCTTTCTAGCGGCTTACGCCATACCCCTTTGGCAGGGCTCGCGATCCAATCTAATGTCTCGGTTTCTATAACCAGTCTCTTTGAAAAGTCCATGTTGAACATAATGGCGACCTTACTCTTGTTATCGTTTTAATTATTATTGTTGTCTTTCTCGTTTCTATTCTACGCGAATACTCATCAAGGAGGCCATCTCGCTGCTATTTTCCTACGCGACAGCCTCCTGAAAAGAAGCCTGATTAATTGCGGCCAGCGATCACACCGCCATCAACATCCCAGATTGCACCCGTGACCCAATCAGCACTGTCTGACAGTAAGAAAGAGATGCTATTGGCGATGTCTTTCGGCAGACCTACTCGACCAATTGGGTGGAATGCGTTGAAACCTTCTAGCGCTTGATCCACTTCTTCAGGTTTGATGAAAGATTCGTAAATCGGTGTTTTAACCACAGCCGGGGAAACCGCATTCACGCGAATGTTATGCTCAGCCAGTTCCATTGCCATGTGTTGTGTTAATGCGTGCAGGCCTGCTTTAGCCATTGAATAGGCAGAAGATGGCGTCGCTTTGATTGCTTGCTTACCCCACATAGAACCAACGTTAACCACACTGCCGCCGCCATTCTTGATCATCAACTTGCTTATCGCTTGAGTAATGAAGAAGGTTGCTTTATTAAGCTGCATGTATTGCTCGTAATCAGATTCTTGGTGCTCGATAAACGCTTTAGGGTTGAAGTAACCTGCAGCATTAACAAGGTAACCAATACCTTCTTCGAGCGACTCTAAATGCGCAATAAGGCGAGACACACTCGCATCATCATAAAGGTTAGCTTGCCAACCAGAAGCGTGGCCTAGTGATTGAAGTTCTGACACCGCTTTATCTAACTTAGTTGGGTTATTGCCGACAACCAGTACATGGATGTTTTGAGCGACTAACTGCTTCGCTGTTTCAAAGCCCATACCACTTGTGCCACCGATTACGACTGCAATACCTTTTTTAGTGAAGTTCATTTTGTTATCTCCTAAGTCATGTGAACGTGGTAATCTTAGGCTTTGAACTAACACTATGAATAGTAAGTACAAATCGGTTAGGTAGGTACTTATTGGTACATCTTTATGAAAAATCAGGAAAACTTTTTTTCAAGAAAATCAGCACCAGAGCGCTCAGCTCGCATGGTAGAAACCATCTACGGCTGTAAATGGTCGCTAACGGTTTACCAATTACTGGCAAATGGCATTAATCGCCCTGGTGAAATGGTGCGCTCGGTCGAAGGGTTATCGACCAAGGTATTGAATGAATGCTTGAAGCGAAATGTGGAGTTTGGGATTTTGGATAAGCAGATGTTCAACGAACTTCCACCAAGAGTTGAATACCAAGTGACGCCGTTCGGCGAGAAGTTTTTGTTGATTCTAGAGCAGTTGGAAAACCTACAAAACGAAATCGACGAGATGTAAGCCCACGCTAATC
>NZ_JBFRVX010000092.1:0-607 GCF_041475345.1 Vibrio sp. 10N.222.48.A3
ACCCAGATACGCTTTTCTTCCAACGTCGACTGTCTATTGAGGGCGATACCGAGCTAGGCTTGGAAGTGAAAAATTTGATGGATAGCGTCGATTTAGACTTATTGCCGACTCCTATGAAAACTTTGTTAAATCAATTAGCTGATTTTGTGCAGAAGGGAGTACAATCCCCAGATACACAAAGTGAGGTAATGAATGCTTATTCGAACTGAAGCACCGGCAGATATACTTGTCATCGATCGTTTATTGAAATCTGTTTTTGAAACGGATGCAGAAGCTAATTTGGTTATGAGCTTGCGTGAGAATAGCCATTTAACGCTATCGCTGGTGGCTTGTTCTGATGAAGGGGAGGTGGTTGGTCACCTGATGTTTAGCCCTCTTACTCTTGATGGTGACGATCATAACTGGCAGGGGCTCGCACCTCTCGCCGTGAAAGAAGAGTTCCGCAATCAAGGCATTGCCAAATCACTGGTTGAAGACGCATTTTCTACTTTGGTAGATTTTGGTTACCCAGCCTGTGTTGTACTCGGTGATCCTGCTTACTACGGTCGTTTTGGTTTCAAGGCGGCGAGCGAATTTGGCCTGAGTTGTGTTTGGGATGTGCCTGAAG
>NZ_JBFRVX010000093.1:0-2943 GCF_041475345.1 Vibrio sp. 10N.222.48.A3
TCTTTGAGTCCACAAAACCCCTTGGGTGTTGTATGGTTAAGCCTCACGGGCAATTAGTACAGGTTAGCTCAATGCCTCGCAGCACTTACACACCCTGCCTATCAACGTCGTAGTCTACGACAACCCTTTAGGACACTTATAGTGCCAGGGAAAACTCATCTCAAGGCTCGCTTCCCGCTTAGATGCTTTCAGCGGTTATCGATTCCGAACTTAGCTACCGGGCAATGCCATTGGCATGACAACCCGAACACCAGAGGTTCGTCCACTCCGGTCCTCTCGTACTAGGAGCAGCCCCTTTCAATTTTCCAACGCCCACGGCAGATAGGGACCGAACTGTCTCACGACGTTCTAAACCCAGCTCGCGTACCACTTTAAATGGCGAACAGCCATACCCTTGGGACCGACTTCAGCCCCAGGATGTGATGAGCCGACATCGAGGTGCCAAACACCGCCGTCGATATGAACTCTTGGGCGGTATCAGCCTGTTATCCCCGGAGTACCTTTTATCCGTTGAGCGATGGCCCTTCCATTCAGAACCACCGGATCACTATGACCTGCTTTCGCACCTGCTCGAATTGTCATTCTCGCAGTCAAGCGGGCTTATGCCATTGCACTAACCACACGATGTCCAACCGTGTTTAGCCCACCTTCGTGCTCCTCCGTTACTCTTTGGGAGGAGACCGCCCCAGTCAAACTACCCACCAGGCACTGTCCGTAATCCCGATTCAGGGACCAACGTTAGAACATCAAAACTACAAGGGTGGTATTTCAAGGACGACTCCATCACATCTAGCGACGCAATTTCATAGTCTCCCACCTATCCTACACATGTAGGTTCAATGTTCAGTGCCAAGCTGTAGTAAAGGTTCACGGGGTCTTTCCGTCTAGCCGCGGGTACACTGCATCTTCACAGCGATTTCAATTTCACTGAGTCTCGGGTGGAGACAGCGTGGCCATCATTACGCCATTCGTGCAGGTCGGAACTTACCCGACAAGGAATTTCGCTACCTTAGGACCGTTATAGTTACGGCCGCCGTTTACCGGGGCTTCGATCAAGAGCTTCGACCGAAGTCTAACCCCATCAATTAACCTTCCGGCACCGGGCAGGCGTCACACCGTATACGTCATCTTACGATTTTGCACAGTGCTGTGTTTTTAATAAACAGTTGCAGCCACCTGGTATCTGCGACTCTCGTCTGCTCCATCCGCAAGGGACTTCACTGATAAGAGCGTACCTTCTCCCGAAGTTACGGTACCATTTTGCCTAGTTCCTTCACCCGAGTTCTCTCAAGCGCCTTGGTATTCTCTACCCGACCACCTGTGTCGGTTTGGGGTACGATTCCTTACAATCTGAAGCTTAGAGGCTTTTCCTGGAAGCATGGCATCAATGACTTCACTACCGTAGTAGCTCGACATCGTATCTCAGCGTTAATGAAAGTCCGGATTTACCTAAACTTTCCGCCTACGTACTTGAACCTGGACAACCGTCGCCAGGCCCACCTAGCCTTCTCCGTCCCCCCATCGCAATTGTAAGAAGTACGGGAATATTAACCCGTTTCCCATCGACTACGCCTTTCGGCCTCGCCTTAGGAGTCGACTTACCCTGCCCCGATTAACGTTGGACAGGAACCCTTGGTCT
Source organism: Vibrio sp. 10N.222.48.A3 (assembly GCF_041475345.1). Classification (NCBI taxonomy): domain Bacteria; kingdom Pseudomonadati; phylum Pseudomonadota; class Gammaproteobacteria; order Vibrionales; family Vibrionaceae; genus Vibrio; species Vibrio sp. 10N.222.48.A3. The sequence goes on from NZ_JBFRVX010000093.1 coordinate 1,640, forward strand.
TCCGGCGAGGGAGTTTTTCACTCCCTTTATCGTTACTCATGTCAGCATTCGCACTTCTGATACCTCCAGCAGCCCTTACAGACCACCTTCAACGGCTTACAGAACGCTCCCCTACCCCACATACCCTAAGGTACGTAGCCGCAGCTTCGGTGTATAGCTTAGCCCCGTTACATCTTCCGCGCAGGCCGACTCGACCAGTGAGCTATTACGCTTTCTTTAAATGATGGCTGCTTCTAAGCCAACATCCTGGCTGTCTGAGCCTTCCCACATCGTTTCCCACTTAGCTATACTTTGGGACCTTAGCTGGCGGTCTGGGTTGTTTCCCTCTCCACGACGGACGTTAGCACCCGCCGTGTGTCTCCCGGATAGTACTTACTGGTATTCGGAGTTTGCAAAGGGTTGGTAAGTCGGGATGACCCCCTAGCCTTAACAGTGCTCTACCCCCAGTAGTATTCGTCCGAGGCGCTACCTAAATAGCTTTCGGGGAGAACCAGCTATCTCCAGGTTTGATTGGCCTTTCACCCCTAGCCACAAGTCATCCGCTAATTTTTCAACATTAGTCGGTTCGGTCCTCCAGTTGATGTTACTCAACCTTCAACCTGCCCATGGCTAGATCACCTGGTTTCGGGTCTAATCCTAGCAACTGTACGCCCAGTTAAGACTCGGTTTCCCTACGGCTCCCCTAAACGGTTAACCTTGCTACTAAAATTAAGTCGCTGACCCATTATACAAAAGGTACGCAGTCACACCACGAAGGTGCTCCTACTGCTTGTACGTACACGGTTTCAGGTTCTATTTCACTCCCCTCACAGGGGTTCTTTTCGCCTTTCCCTCACGGTACTGGTTCACTATCGGTCAGTCAGTAGTATTTAGCCTTGGAGGATGGTCCCCCCATATTCAGACAGGATATCACGTGTCCCGCCCTACTCGTTTTCACTGATTATGATGTGTCGGTTACGGGGCTATCACCCTTTATTGCGAGACTTTCCAGACTCTTCACCTGCATCATTAAAAGCTTAAGGGCTAATCCAATTTCGCTCGCCGCTACTTTCGGAATCTCGGTTGATTTCTCTTCCTCGGGGTACTTAGATGTTTCAGTTCCCCCGGTTTGCCTCCTGTTGCTATGTATTCACAACAGGATACTTACTTATGTAAGTGGGTTTCCCCATTCAGGAATCCCAGACTCAAAAGGTTATTACTACCTAATCTGGGCTTATCGCAAGTTATTACGCCTTTCATCGCCTCTGACTGCCAAGGCATCCACCGTGTACGCTTAGTCACTTAACCATACAACCCGAAAGGGT
>NZ_JBFRVX010000093.1:3775-3954 GCF_041475345.1 Vibrio sp. 10N.222.48.A3
ACCAAGGTTTTTGGTTGTCATCAAGAAGGGTTAATTCTTGATAACTGTTTGCCGGACTCAATTGTGAATCAAACTAACGTTTGATTCGAATACAAGACACTTGAATGTGTTTGTTGTGTTTATCTAATGAAAGATAAACATTGAGAACTTTTAAATTTGATTGAATTACTCGTAAGTAA
>NZ_JBFRVX010000094.1:0-15977 GCF_041475345.1 Vibrio sp. 10N.222.48.A3
AATGTGAATAGATAAGTCGCACATCGCAATCGGCAATGCGTATAACTAGCAATACATAGCCAATGGTGATGTTTTGTATTTCTTTCCGTTTATTTATCGAATTACCAAGGTTGTTTATTGTACATCTCAAGCGATGCAGCAATGTCTATACACAAGGTGTGTACCCATCACCTAGTAGTGAGGTTAGTCAGTGAGCATCTTACGAATTCAACAAACGTTAGGAAATATCATGAACAAATCACTTATCGCACTCGTTCTTACTGCTGTTTTAGCAGGTTGTTCATCTGGCAGTGGTTCTGAACCGGCACAACCTCAATTTGATGGTGACTATGGTTTCGAAAACATTGACCCAGGTTTTGGAAACGGCGACTCTGATAGTGATGTCGACAATGGGTTTGATAATATCGACCCTGGCTATGGCAAAGATGATTCAAAAAACATTGCTGATACCATTGAACAAGCTGATCTAGGCTTCGTCTACATCCCAGATATCGGTGATGTACCATTTTTTAATAAAGACACAGGTGAAGCTCATATAAGCGCCGTAAAACAACGTTCTGATGATCACGAAACGCTATACAGCATCTACGTAGATGATAAACGTGTTGGTGAAATCATCATTCGTGATAACTATGTCAAAGTTAGCTCTGGAGACAAGATGATCTCAGGTGAGCAGAAGTCTTATCTTGATACTGAACATACCTTTTGGACTATTCGAGGTACGAACGGCAATGTAGTTGGTGACTTTAAGCGTCTCGACGATGGTGTTTGGGTGTTCCGTGAAGAAATGAACCGTGAAACATTTGTGGTTAAGTATCACGACGGTCAGTGGAACTTCATCCCTGTCGCAGACATTAAAAACAAGGTTAAAGACAACTTGCCGTCGCAAGCACAAGCCACCAAAGTGCGAGCAAAAATGCAGGTTAATAAGCTACGTACTTTGAAGTAATACTTATCACCAATCCCATATCAAAAAGGCATCCTCAAATCCAAGAGGATGCCGATCAAGCATCAACCAAGAATACATAACTAAAAAGCTCAAGGAAGATCCGGACTAGGTTACTAATTTACTGGCATTCAGTACTTTGAATTCGCCGATATTTTGTATACATAAGCGAGAGATCCAATGACCATCAAAAAGTTCCCCCTTCTGACATTAGCCGCTGTCTTGCTGTTCACTATGTCTAACGCACAAGCCAATGAACAAAACCAAGAAGAAACTGCGATAACATTTGGCCTATCAGCTGAACGAGGGTGGAGAGATTGGTCTGCTTCTTACATCAAATATCGTGGTCCGGGAAGCATAGGTTATGGCATCGAGTTTACTCGCTCGGCTTATAACGAAGGTGAAGAATCGTACGAATACAAGCAACACGACAACGAATATCAGTTTCACGCCCCTATTGGTATCACCGAAAACTTGTACATCACCCCAGGTTACGGGATTAAGCGTACCCATATGGACGTCACTTTAGATAACCGTGAGTTCTCTGACAGCTCAACCAAACAAGTTGGTGGCTTAGATGCAACCTACATCATGGACAGTGGCTTTGTTGTGACCGCAGGTTTCGATAAAGCAGAAGGAGAAGACTTGGAGTTCTCAATTGGAGCAGGTATCGCTTGGTAAAGTCGACTTAAGGAAGCATACGCAAACAAAAAGGGCCTAGATTTCTCTAGACCCTTCTATATAACAGCGTTTTGTACTCGACATTATCGAGTTACACGAAGTGATTAATCTTCGATGTAGAAAGCTTCTACTGTGCCTTTTAGAGTAATAAGCATTGGCTGACCAAAACGATCTAGCGCTTTAGGAGAAGGGATCTTAACCCAACCTTCGCTGATGCAGTATTCTTCAACATCAGTACGCTCTTTACCATTTAGACGAATGCCGATTGGGTATTCGAAACACTCAGCCACGTGGTGTGGGCTGCGTGGGTTACCTGCAAGATGATCTGGTAAAGCTGGTCTTGAATTAGTATCGCTCATGTTCATTACCTGTATGTACGTAAATAAAAAAAGTGCGTCATTCTAGTCAATATAGGCTTGGTGCTCAACAACTGGTGCAATAAATCGTAGAGATCGTTTTAATCAACAGCGAGTTGTTTGATTTAAAAGCGATATAGGCATGAGTTTCAACGAAAATTTAACAGAGTTATGCATTGTTGATGAAAGAGAGAGCTTCATTACTCGAAAGGCAGATAACCTAATATCAAAGTTTTTATTTCGAACTTATCGATTAAGCTCAATACTCATCACTTTATGGTTCGGTTCTGATTCGATATCGACGATTGACCAACCAAGAGAAAGGTACAAAGGCGCAATATTGGTGTAGGCGTACAACTTAGACGTTGAATCTTTCAAGGGTTGGGATTGATAATAGTCTGGCATTTGTTCAACAGCTCGTTTAATCAATTCACTCGCAATACCTTGACCGCGCCATACAGGGCCAACAAACACGGCGTTTATCCACACCACATCCCGAACCTGGTGAGGCTCTTGAAAATAGGAATACGCCAAGCCACCAATGACCACATTATCGCGAAGTACTGTTATTACTGGAGGGAGTTTTACGTTTTCTTTATAGGTATCTTTAAACTTGAAATTACACCATTCGCTTTGAAATAAGCCCTCTAACTCACTCCAATAAGGTGAGTTTTCATCGCAATTTCTAAAGATTACTTTCTGCATTTGTCCATCCTTTGAAGGGCTAATACGGCCATCCTAACCTTGGTTTATATCAGGGTAGGTAAAGTTACTCTTCTTCGTCGTAACTGTCTGCTGGGTCTTCATTGATTTCTTCGCCACACCCCAAGCATTCGGCTTGCAAATCCGTAGGCATCACAATAATCAAACCACAATGCGGGCATAAATCACCTTGTTGAAACATCCTGTTATTCCTTCTACGTCACAGCTATTGCTTCGGATACTTTTGCTTACTCGCTTCTTCTAACCAATCATGAATAACTTGGCGAGCAGACTCGGATGGCGGTGCATTTCGTTTCCCACAAATCTGGTCAATTTCAAACGGAAAGGCTTTGCTTGGAACACGACGTAGGCCAATGGTTAAGCGCTGAGGCTTAAGCATTCGAAACACCACATAGCGGTCGCTCATGATTCGATTGTGATAGACGCCAATACAATGTTTCTGTTCCACGCCCTCTTGTTCAAGGTCGTAGTAATCAGTAAGCGGATGAATGTTGTCATTACCAAGTAAAGGAACGGGATAAGGGATGTCCATGTCCACAGGCCGATTTCCTTCTAGACGGCGTAACTGACGCTGTTCTGTCCATCTATCATGCAGTTGCTCAAACATAGCAAAGGAATTTTGGCTAGTGATTGCACGCAGTGGATCGTCCATCTCCAAATCTTGACCCAGTAAAATCGCGTCTTGGAACATGGCCATCTTTGAAGGCGCATTGAGCCTTCCCTCTTCAACCATTGCAATACCTAATCGACTGCCGGTTAAAAACGGATGAACCTGATCCAAACGCAGCGCTGTGTAGCCAACTTTGGAGTAATGCTTGAATTTAAGAACACGTCTTTGCAGGGGTTCGAGAATTCGCACAATGTGGTCAAGCTCATCACCGACGTTGTAATGAAGCTCTAGCTTATCGATAAATTTAAGGGTCGCTTTACTACTGTCTAATCCCAATTCGGTTAAGATTCTCTTCTGCCCTAGGCGACTCAGTTCCAATGCTTTCTTGTTATCGACACTGTGTTTCATGCAGATTAACGCCAAGATAACCGGCCTTAATTCAAGCAGTTGTGCTGCCTCATAAGTGTTCGCCGCGAGCCAAAGCATCTGGTATTGATACTCAGGGAAATCATCGGTTATCTCACGATAACGAGCAGGTAACGAATCTAACCAACGACCATTTACATCAAACTGTTCAACAAGATTGAGGCTTAAACCAATACCACCGTCGAGCGGGAGTCGACCATCTTCAAACACATGAAAGCCGACAAGCTTTTGAGACCAATCTCGGATCTCAATATCGTAGTCGAAACCTAACGTCCTAGTGGGAATGGTGAGTAGTGCTGTCATTGATGCCTCTTCGTTATTGGCGCATTAAACCGTAAAGCCTATCTAACAGAATAAGCTAGCGCTTCAACCACTATAACAACCTTTTGTAAATTTCTTATCAATCAAAGCGATATAAATACGATAGTGCTTAGAAGATCATTGAATGATGATTTTATGCAATATGAGATCTCTTCGATATCATTTGTGCTAACAAAAACTATGCTTGTTATATAACTGATAACATGAGGCTTTAATTATGGAATACCGACATATTCTGGTCGCTGTTGAAATGTCCGACGACACTAAGATTCTGATTGATCGAGCGACCTTCTTCGCAAACAAACTAGAGGCTGGCATTTCGTTTGTTTATATCGACGGCACGCATGGCGAGATTTACCCTGAACTCGTTGATATTCAGGGAAATGAAGGCGATCTACCCATCAATGAAGATTCCGTTAAGCATTTGAAAGAGTTTGAGGCGTACGCCAAGCACCCAATCAAGCACATATTCGTGGGAACGGGAGATTTGAATGATAAGCTCAAAAATACCATCGAGGTAAATGGCGTTGACCTACTACTATGTGGCCATCACCACGATTTTTGGCATAAAATCATTTCCCATTCGAAACAGATCATCGACACATCTCCAGTCGATATTCTAATCGTTCCAATGGATTAGATACTGCCGTTCGAACTTTAAAAACTTCCTGCATTGCCAGCCTCTATCGGTATTATTGGTTGGCTTACATCCCCTCTTATTTGCCCAAACCCAACTGTCACCCACTTGCTGAGTTCATTTGTGATCTTGTCAGCTTATCAACTCGTAAGCGTCTAATGATTAAAAATTACGAGTGTAAGTAATGAAAAAGATTGGTCTCTATCTTTTTACAAACGACTTAAGAATCAACGACAATCAATTGCTCCATTGCGCAGCACAGAGCGTCGACAAACTCATTTGCGCGATTGTCGAACCCACTTTGGTTCGTTTCTCTGCTGATCTCGCGCAAGAGCAAAGTTATGGCGCGCATCGCCAGACTTTTGTTTCACAATCAATAGACAATTTAGAATCGAATTTAGTGAGGCTTGGGCAGCAACTGGTTGTGATTCACAGTAATCATTTAGAACCAGACGCAGCCGAGCAAACACTCAGCCAAATCATTGCTACACAACACGTCACCCACTTTTTCGCCAATGCACACTGCGGTTACGATGAGAGACAATTGATTCATTCACTACAAAGTCGTCACCCTGACTTAATAACATGTTTGCCACACCACTCGACCTTGTTTGACTCACATGAGATGCCGTTTGAATTATCAAAAGTCCCGAGCTCGTTTACCAAATTTAGAAAGCTAGTCGAACACTTAGACGTTAATCGCAATGAGACGGTTATTTCAGCTCTACCACCAGCAGTGAGACTAGCATCGACATCGACATCGACATCGACATCGACAATCTCATTATTCAGTTCACCAAATGATGAAAGCGCAGTAATAAGCGATTATTTGGGTGGAGAAGATGCCGGACTAGCGCATTTAGATAACTACTTTTCACATGATTACGCTCTTAATTATAAGCAGACTCGAAACGCATTTGACGGCATCGAAAACTCAACCAAGTTCTCGCCGTGGCTGGCACTCGGCTGCGTCTCGCCTAAAACGATTTATCGCCATTTGAAACAGTTCGAAACCGAACATGGCAGTAACGAATCAACCTATTGGATCTACTTTGAGTTGTTGTGGCGCGAATATTTCTATTGGAAGTGTTTGTCATTGGGTTCGTCGTTGTTCGGTGAAACCTCAAACCATAAACTCGACTCTTCAAACTCCTCAGCGACGTTGAACCTGAATTTAGCCAAATGGAAAAGTGGCAATACCAACTATCCGATTGTCGATGCATGTATGCGCCAACTTAACGAAACAGGCTATATGTCTAATCGAGGAAGACAGCTTGCGGCTAGCTGTTTGATCTATGAACTAGGGATCGACTGGCGACACGGCGCAGCCTATTTTGAGAGCCAACTTATCGACTATGACGTGGCATCAAATTGGGGCAATTGGGCATATATAGCCGGGGCTCTCAATTCTCAGGTAAACACCCAAGCCAACAAGCAAAATGATGCTAAACAACCTAAACCTAAATCACGACATTTTGATTTGGGTAAGCAAACAGATATGTACGATCCAGACCATGCGTTCATCAACAAGTGGAATGCGAGCAGCAAAGAACCTGCCTTAACTAACATTCAGGATGTGTTATGAATTTCAAAACCGTGCGCCTTGTCTTAGGCGACCAACTCAATATCCAGCACTCTTGGTTTCAACAGGTTGACGACGAGGTCATTTACATCATTGCCGAACTTAAGCAAGAGACTGACTACGTTGCATCGCACATCCAAAAGGTGGCGGCTTTTTTCTCGGCGATGGGCTATTTTACCGACGAACTCAAACAACAAGGTCATCAGGTACTCCACTTAACTCTTGATGACACGACTCAATTTGAAAATTTCGATGCGCTATTGCAGCACTATGTCCACGAATTCGGCGCTGAGAAATTCGAATATCAAAGGCCAGATGAATATCGCCTTTTAGAGCAGATGAACAAGCTGAAGCTCACTAATGCGACCAAAGGTTGTTGTGATACGGAACACTTCCTCTTTCCATTCGAAGAGATAGAACAACAGTTTCCGAAAAACAAACACATCATGATGGAACATTTCTATCGCCGAATGAGAAAGCGCTTCGACATTTTGCTAGAAGACGGAAAGCCCGTTGGTGGAAAATGGAATTACGATGCGAGCAATCGAAAGAAACTCAAGAAACAAGACATTGAAAGCCTGCCTCAACCTCTGATGTTTGCCAACGACATTTCCGCGATTTTAGAACGCATCGAGCGTCATCAAGTTCAAACCATTGGTGAAGTTGGCGACCAATTATTATGGCCAGTTAACCGCGCACAAAGCTTGTCTCTGCTCGCTCATTTCTGCCAGGTTTGCTTACCGTTATTTGGGCAGTTTCAGGATGCGATGACTACAGAACACGACTCTAAATGGAGCTTGTATCATAGCCGTATTTCGTTTTCGCTGAACAGTAAACTGCTGAGCCCTAAAGAAGTGATTGGTGCTGCGTTATCAGCTTATCAAGTTCCTTCTAAGCCAAATGCACCCACTATCGATATTGCACAAATCGAAGGGTTTGTGCGACAAATTCTAGGTTGGAGAGAGTACATACGCGCCGTCTATTGGGCAAACATGCCTGCGTACGCCAATAAAAACCATTATTCAGCAACCAATAAGCTGCCCCATTATTTTTGGGACGGACAAACCAATATGAATTGCATGAAGCATGCGATTGACCAGTCCCTTGAGTTTGCTTACGCGCATCACATCCAAAGGTTAATGATCACTGGCAACTTCTGCTTAATTACGGGTATAGACCCCGACCAAGTAGACAGTTGGTACCTTGGTATATACGTCGATGCGATTGAGTGGGTCGAAATGCCAAATACGCGAGGTATGGCACTTTTTGCGGATGGCGGGATCGTCGGAACCAAACCATACTCTGCCAGCGGTTCTTACATCAACCGTATGAGTGACTACTGCAAAGGCTGTCACTACAAGATAAAAGAACGCAGCGGAGAGCAATCTTGCCCTTTCAATAGCTTGTACTGGCGCTTCATGAACAAACATCGCGATGCCTTAAATCGCAACCCTCGAATGGGGATGCTTTATCGCTCTTGGGACAATATGGATGAGCAAGACCAACAAGCGATACTCGACACCGCAGAACAACGACTGACTAACTTGGAGAACTTATAATGGTGGAACAACTCAGATTACACATATTGGTCATTGGTGGCAGCGGAGGTATTGGATTCGCTGTGGTTAAGCACCTATTGTCTGAGCTGTCTCGCTTTGATTTTCTCGATGTACATGTCGACGCGACTTATCATTCACAACGACCAGAATTGGAAGATAACCGTTTAAATTGGCACCAAGTCGATGCCACCAACGAAGCTGATATTGAACGACTAAGCACTCAATTCGAGCGATTGGATTGGTTAATAAATTGCGTGGGTATGCTTCATACGCCAGATCTAGGGCCTGAAAAGAATCTATCTTCTATCGACCCAGAGTTCTTTCTGAAAAACATCTCGGTAAACACCCTACCAAGCTTATTACTGGCCAAGCACTTTACGCCGATCCTCAAATCCAGTGACAATCCCAAATTTGCCGTGGTATCAGCCAAAGTCGGCAGCATTTCAGACAACCGATTAGGCGGTTGGTATAGCTATCGCTCATCTAAAGCTGCACTCAACATGTTCATCAAAACCATGTCGATTGAATGGCAACGTACATTGAAGAAAGGCACAGTGTTAGCGCTCCACCCGGGCACAGCAGACACGGCTTTATCTAAGCCTTTCCAGACCAATGTCCCTGAAGGTAAGTTGTTTGAGTCGAGCTATGTCGCCCATCAATTGGTGGACATCATTCGCACTGCTACACCTGATAACAGTGGGCACTTCTACGCTTACGATGGTGAGCAGTTAAAGTGGTAGTTAATACCAGTGGCCGTCTTTCATGAGTGTTAAAAAAAATAACCCAACAGAGTTGAGGCTCTATTGGGTTATTTTTTGAAAGAGCGCCTTAGTTTTTTAAGGCGTTATGACTGACATTTTACGAAAGATCAAAACGGGTCATTACGACTACTCAGCCCAATTGAACTTACTGTCGTCTACACCTTCTTTCTCTTCTTTAACACGCTCGCGTCGGTGTTGTTCTTCAATTCGCGCAGCATCTATCTCTTGCATAATGGCTTCGATGTCTGCCAAATCGTCAGTTTCTGTAAACTCGCCCGTCAGCTTGCTGTCTGGCTTTAAGTCGCCTTTCTCGTAAAGCGCCCACATTTCCTTGGCATACTCGGTTTTCGCCAATTCAGGAGCAAACTGAGCGTAGTAGTCACGGATATTATTGATGTCACGAGCCAACATCCACTCAGCGTTGTTGTTCGCCGAAGCATCAACCGCTTGTGGTAGATCGATAATCACCGGACCGTATTCATCAACCAATACGTTAAACTCAGACAAGTCACCATGGATCAAACCAACGCAAAGCATTTTAACCACGTAAGTCATCATCACCGCATGATCTTCAATCGCTTGTTCTGGTGGCATTACAACATCGTTCAAACGTGGTGCAACATAACCATCATCGTCAGTGACCAGTTCCATAAGCAGCACGCCATCAAAGCAACCGTAAGGGACAGGCACACGTACGCCCGCTTCTGCCAGTTTATATAAGGCATCCACTTCAGCACTTTGCCAAACCTTTTCTTGTTGCTCTCGACCAAAGCCAGAGCCTTTTTCCATCGCTCGAGCACGGCGGCTATTTCGGACTTTTCGGCCTTCACGATACGCGGTCGCTTTTTTAAAGCTGCGCTGGCTAATTTCCTTATATACCTTGGCACAACGGATCGTATCGCCGCAGCGTACAATGTACACAGATGCTTCTTTGCCACTCATGAGTTGGCTTGTCACCTCGTCGACTAAACCATCGTCAACTAAAGGCTGTATTCTTTTAGGTATCTTCATGTCGTCTTTATACATGAGTTACCTGACAGATAAAATATTAACTCGTTAAATGAGTGGTTATTCTCAATAGATTCTTAAATGAAGGGAGATTATGTGGGTTTTGTCTTATGGCGACGACAACGTTCAGAGCAATAAATCACCTCTTCCCAACAACGTTGCCATTTTTTACGCCATGAGAATGGTTTGAGGCAAACGGGACATGTCTTGGTGGGTAGATGTGGTTTCTTGTGCATGGCCGCTTCCTTTTTGATGAGTCCACTTCCTGCGTCTACTAGTGATTCTCTATTACGCTCGATTCTCGCTTCAGGGAATGACGAAGGTAATACGACCAACCCCAGATTCCCTATTACGTTCGTACCTCACTTGAAGGAATGACGAAGGTAAAACCAACAAACCTAGAGTCCCTACTACGTTCGTAGCTCACTTTAGGAAATGAAGAAAGTAATACCAACAACCCCAGATTCCCTATTACGCTCGTGCCTCACTTTAGGGAATGACGGCTGCTTTTTATTCGATCCTGACATTAAGGGATGACGGCGAAGTGATTAATTACAACTTCCGACTCCGTCATCCTCGAGAAGGAGGAACGACTGAGTCGGGGATCTGCTTCATCTAGCTTTATTTCTATTTCTGCGCTGATGGAATATAGCTAGAACCTAAGCAACAACCTTATACTGCTTCTCCATCTCACTGACACCTAAGCCAGAGTGTTTTGTCACTTTAAGCTGAACGGGCACTCGCTCTTTCAGTGCTTCAACGTGGCTAATGACACCGATCATCTTGCCTGATGCATTCAAGTTATCGAGCGCATTAAGGGCAATGTCCAATGTGTCGCTATCCAGCGTGCCGAAACCTTCATCCAAGAACAGAGAATCAATACTGGTTTTGTAGCTCACAAGATCAGAAAGCGCTAATGCCAACGCCAAGCTCACCAAAAAGCTTTCGCCACCTGATAACGTCTTGGTATCACGCATCACATCGCCCTGCCATGTGTCGAGCACTTGCAGTTCTAAGCCATCATCGGCTTTACGTTTTAGCTCGTAACGACCATGCAAACGTTGTAGCTGCTTGTTCGCAAGGTACACCAAGTTTTCCAACGTTAAACCTTGGGCAAACTTACGGAATTTATCGCCGTTCTTAGAGCCAATAAGTGAGTTCAAACGAGAGATATCATCAAACTCGACCTGCTGCTCGTCGATCTGCTTGAACAGATCTTGCTGATTACTGCGGTTCTGGCTATCCGTTTCAAGATTGGCAGAAATTGCGCCGATCTTGGTTGCATGGCTTTGTTGTTCGTTTTGACACTCAGTCGTCGCTTCTTCAACTTGCTGTTGGTTTTGCTCTTGCCACGCTTTAGCATTCTCGTGGTTTTGCAGCTCCACGTGCGCAGCTTTTGCTGTGTTCAACCTTGCTTGTGCACTGACAATCGCTTCGTCTAAAGACTTCTTCAGGCTTTGAAGTTGAGTTCTAACCTCTTCATCTAACAACGCCGCTTCAAAATTAGCTTCATCTTCGAACGGGCTGGTTTTCAGTGCTTCTAACCAAGCATTCGACGCTTGTGTGTAGCTCGATTGCTTACTGACTAACTCGTCCGAGAAACCAGTGTGTTTGGTTTGCTCAGTTCGATGTTCAAGTTCGCTGCGGTTAAGCACCAACTGAGCGGCATCAAATGCATTTACCGCTTCAATGACTTTTTGCTTCATCGCATTGCTGGTGGCTTGAATGTCTTTGTCACCAAACAACTCTGTTCTTTCAGCCGTTACACGAGTCAGTCCTAGCACCAGAGACTCACTCTCTTGCGTCAGTGTCGCGAGCTCTTTCTCAACACTGCTTAGCTTGTCGTCTAACATTTTCAATTCGGCATTTTGAGTAATCAGTTGCTTCTCAATATCAGCCTGTTGCTGTTTGGTTTTCTGCCATGTGCTTGATGCCTGTGATTTCGCAGTAAACCAATCATCGATATGTTCAAGTTCAGGCGCTTCGATAGAAGTTTGAACAATGCTCTCTTTCAAAGCGTTCCATTGCTGATCTTTCGCTTGAGCAATCTGTGCCACTTGTTCGTTTGTGACTTGGTTTTGCTTATTCAGATCCGCTAAGCGTTGCTCGGCCAACTCGAGATTAGACTGAGCCTTGTCAGCCATAACACTTACAGACAAGCGTTGTTTCTCCGCTTCAGCATAGTGTGCTTTAGCATCGCCCAACGCTTTGAGTTGCTGCGCGCTGTGACTTAGTTGAAGTTCACACTGCTGAGCAAAGGTCGCGACTGTAGCTTCATTGCCTAAATCGTGAATTGTTAGCAGCGCCAGTTCAGGAGCCATGCCAACGAAATCCGATAAGCTCTGTTGAAGCTTGCCGACAACGCCTTGCCAATTCAGCTGAGCTTGTTGAATATCCGCTTGCGCACGTTGAATGTCATCGTTCAGCGCCGCAATCATAGGGGCAAGAGAATCTAACTGCTGACGATGCTCTTGGCCTTCTTTTTTGATAGCCGTTAGTTCTAGGTTTTCCCTATCTTTTTGAGCAACCAAATTTGCAATGTCTTGCGACTGTTCAATCGAATGGTCTGTTGAACCACACAGTGGGCATTCAGATCCAGATTCTAGAGCTGCACGGTATTTCGCCAATTCGCCTTCTTGATCAATCAAACGCGTTAATCGCTCAAGCGAAGTCTCTCTCTCTTTATATCGCTCCACCAGCACTTCACGTTCTTTCGAAAGCTTGTCGACCAACTGGATGTTAGTTTGATGTGCCTGTGTTTTCGCGTGCAGCTGTTGCTGGGCATTTAGGAAGCCACGATTGATCTCAAGTAATGAATGGGTATTGCGGTTCCAAAACTCCAACAGCTCTTTTTGCGCATTCAATACTTGCTCACTGGTGTTGCCTTGCAATGCTTCCCACTGTTGCTTTGCACTACTCTCTAGCACAGCCAATTCAGCTAAGGCCTTATCTTGCGTTGCTTTCGCGTCTTGCGCAGATTTGATGATCGTTTGCTGAGCATCAACCGCAGACAAAGCTTGCTTCGCTGAGTTCAACTGTTCTGAATGCTGGCGCTCTAAAGTACGAACTTGCTCGACCTTTGCTTGCCACTGACCTAGGTATTTTTCCAGGTGTTGGTCAGCTTGATGTGTATTTAAGTACTCAGTACTGAGTTGATCTTGTTGCTTCAGTGCATCTGTTTTTTGGACTAAAACAACCTGTTGATTGCGCTGCTGCGTATGTTGTTCGTTTAGCGTATTCGCCGCATTAACGGCCGCCGTTTGCTTATCTTTGAGTACGGCAATTTGGTTATCGAGCGGACGGACGAGATCGATGATCTTCTCTTGATCTTGTTGCTCGTTTTTCGCCTGTTGGACAATCGCACTGCTTTGCGTCAGTTTAGTTTGCGCGTCTTGCTTTTCTGCATCACGAACGGCAAGTAACTTGGTGCTGTTATCTAGGTAAGCTTGAGTAGTGTTCACCTCTTGTTCGCAACGCTTTAAATCTTTGTGCATTGGGCGCAGCTTTTCAGCCGGCTCACTGTTTGCTAAGCGCTCTAATGAAGGTTGATTACGGTCTAGTTCATCTTGAGCGGTTTTAAGATCGTGTTCACTGACCGCAATAGTTTGCTCAGCTTTAGTCACGTCTTTCCACCAGCTTAGTTGCGCTTGCCACTCTTTTAACTGCTCAGCTAATCGCTTCTGTTCGGTTTCTAACGTTTCACGCTCTGCAGTTAGCTCTTGGATTTGCTCTTCAGACAGTAAGCTGACACCTTCAGCTTTCGCTTTCAGGTGGTTCAGTGCTTCTTCACTCGACTTGAAATGATCGTAGATGCGCTCAGAGATCAGGCTATAGACTTCTGTACCCGTCAGCTCTTCAAGTAGCTCGGCACGGTCGTTAGCATTGGCATTTAAGAACGCCGCAAACTCACCCTGAGACAACATGATGGATTTAGTGAAGCGTGAGAAATCGAGACCCGTTACCTGCTCCACCAACTTTGTCTTCTTGGTCAACATAGTCTCTAAGACTTTATCGGTGTCCGCATCCGCAAATTCACACGTTGGCGTTTGTAATGCGCCATCGTGCTTTCCGCGAGCTCGCTTTTGGTGGAAGTTAGAGCGATACGTTTTGCCCTGCACTTCAAATTCAAGCTCAGCGAAACACTCACCCGTGCCACGCGTCATTAATTCGTTGTTGCCTTTAGCGATGCTCTTTAAACGCGGTGTGCGGTGGAACAATGCCAAACAAATCGCATCAAGAATCGTTGTCTTACCCGCCCCCGTTGGGCCGGTGATCGCAAACAAGCCATTTTCCGCAAACGGTGATTGGGTAAAATCGAGCTTCCAACGTCCTTTCAAAGAGTTCAGGTTTTCAAATTCTAGGCTTAAAATCTTCATACTGGCTACTCTTCTACTTTATTGGGCGCTTGAGCGCTCTCAGACACTTCAACCATCACTTGTTTAAACTTCACCGTCATACGCTCTAAACGCGCTTTTTCAGAATCGGTTTCAAATTCTTCTAAGGCAATACGCTTCGTAAACACGTCCATCGGGCTCAATTCTGACAGCGTTTCTGCCGACTCTTGCTCTAATGCTTGATTGCGACGTTCTCTTGCGCGGCGCAGTTGCAGCACTTCGACGTTCAATCCTTCGGTAAGTGCGCGCATACGTTCTTGAAGATCTGATAAGTAATCTTGCGCTTGCACTTCTATTGATAACCACACGCTTTGTTCGCTATCTAAACCTATGTATTGGTTCAGCTGAGATTCGATCTCGCTCAAGTCACCTTTGATTTCAGCTAGGGGTTGAAACGTTGGAACTGGCAATTGAGAAATGGTGCGCTCGCCTTCAACAAACTCAACCACACATACCTGCTTTTGAGATTTAAGTTCATCAAAGCTTAATGGTATTGGTGAGCCGCAGTAACGAATGTATTCACGCTTTGCCACCACTTGTGGGCGGTGGATATGACCAAGTGCAATATAGTCTGCGTCTGGGAAGCCATCAGCGGCAAAACCATCAAGGTTACCGACATAGATGTCGCGTACCGAATCCGATTGTTGAACACCCATCGCCGTTAAATGACCAGTAGCGATAATCGGCATGTGCTCGCTGTTTTCAAACTCCGCACGTTTTTCTACAGCGGCATCATAAACACTTTGGTAGTGCTGTTTGATTGCATCTCCGAGTTGCTTCTGACGCTCAACGCCTGTGACGCCCGCCTGGCTGGTCAACACATCGCGAGGGCGAATAAAGGGAATGGCACAAACCAGCGCTTCTACATCGCCGTTCTTGCCTTTTAGTTCGACAACCTGAGTCGCATGATCTTCATTGGTATTAGGAATCACGTATGCACCCATGTATTTGAGCAGCTGTTGTGTCTCTTTAAGCACAGAGACTGAATCGTGATTTCCACCTAACAACACCAATTGGCAGCCGATCTTGTTCGAATCGACCACAAACTTATTATACATCTCACGAGCGTAACTCGGCGGTGTGCTGGTATCGAAAATGTCGCCAGCAACAATGATCGCGTCGATGTCGTGCTCTGTAACTTGCTCAAGTAACCATTGTAAAAACCGTTCATGTTCATTCTTACGGCTTTTATTGTAGAAGTTTTGGCCAAGATGCCAATCGGACGTGTGAAGAATCTTCATTGCTGCTCACTGGAAGTCTGTAATAGCTTTAATTTACCAAAATACCGATCAACTACCAAATGAGTTAGCATTATTTACCGTTTATAAGCTTGTGAAAACCAACTAATTTCAGGCTTTGGACCAACTATGCCCATAGCGTGACCAATCGTTATTTTTGACATAAAAAAACCGCTCAACGTTAGAGCGGTTTTAGTTGTCTGTGGCCTAAACGCCATAAAATACTTAATCTTTTTTTAGCGAGCTTCTGCTAGGCTTGCCAGGTAGTTATTCGTTAAATAAAAGCCGCTGAACTTGTCAATAAAGTCCGCTGGAACGGTTTTATCGGTCAATCCAGATTCAATCAGCGCCGCTTGCCACTTCTGTACTTTCGGGAAGCTTTCTAGCATATTGAAGCCTGAACGCTCTTTAATAACAAATGCTCGGTGTAACAGTGGTAACCAAGCGATGTCGACGTTAGAGATGTAATCCCCTTTAAAGAACTCAGTATCACCCAGTTTTTTCTCTGCCTTTAGGAACGCCTTTTGTAAATTGGCTAAGCGTGTTTCAAATGTCTCTTTGTCTTTACTCGCCATGGTGCCGCACTGTGGCATGTAATGTTTGCTCGCTTGATAAGACCAAGCACGGTCGAGTGCTTTCTGCTCGGGTGAAACCTCTTCAATCGGCGTATATTTATCGTCTAGGTATTCAACAATTGCATCAGATTCAAAAAGGACGGTGTCGTTCTCTGTAATT